>JAHDGC010000117.1 GCA_020627865.1 Saprospiraceae bacterium
ATTTTGAATAATCTTGATTGTCATTTGACAAAATATATTCTTCTGCTCCCAGCCCTTCTAATCCCTTTGGTAGTTCTTCGTCACTCTCAAATGAAATTTTTATAGGCTTATCCGTATCCCCAATATCAAAGGCATTTCTCATCAATCTAGGGTCAGAAATTCTGATGCCTCGCAATGCCAAATATTCATTATCTAGTTTTCTATTCGCTGCTGCCGCTCCGATAGCCATCCCTTCCAATATATTACTTTTTCCAGAACCATTCGCACCAATAAAAACATTAACCCGGCCTAAATCTATAGTGAGTTCTTTTATGGATTTATAATTTTCTATTTTGAGTTTGTTTATCATTGAATGCTTTTAAGCTGACAATATACAATTATTTACAACGATCTAAAGAATCAGCGATTACTTTTTTATTTGGGTGCTCAACAATTTTTGCACTTCTAACGTTTCAGAGATTTTATCTCTGCCTGCCTGACAAATTCACGCAGACAGGGCAAAGAAATGCCGTTCCTACGGAACTCATATCTAACTAAAGTATGTCTTAAAACTTTATCTTTACAACTCCTCCTCTAATTTCTCCCGCAACAAATCCATATTATATTCCCAAGTATAATGCTTCAAGTTTTCAACTTTATAGTGATGATTAATCTTACCGTTTACTTTCCAATCTTGGTAATATTGGTGTAAAAAAGATTTTAGAATAGCAACCTGACTTTCATTATTGTAAGCCACCAACCCAGCATTGAGTTCTTCAAAGATATGCTCAAACTCTTCATCTCTTGAACCTTCAATCAAACAAAGAATAGGTTTTTGCGCGGACAAATATTCATTCAATTTCCCACAAAGTGTGCCCGTAATTTCAGGAGTTGCCCAAGAGAACAGCAAATTCAGGTGTGCCTTTCGTTGCATATTGAGTGCATCCTGAAAAGGGACAAAACCATTATCCTGATAAAAAGGATCTAGTTGATGTGTTTGAACCCAATCCAAAAAATATTCACTGGTATTTCCGGCATAAATAAGTTGAAAGCGATCTGGTGTAACATTATTTTCTCGAATAAATTCCTTAAGAGCTTTAAAAAAATAAGTTGCCTTTTGGTACAATGGTAAAATACTTCCGGTATAAACCAAGGTAAATTTTTCATAAGATTCTAGCGGTTCCGATTGGAGCAATCGTTCTGAAATATTATTCCGCATCACCAAAACCTCTGGCCCAAAATTACTGAGGTGCTTAGACAAACCGACTGAAACCGTTGAAATCAAATTGGCTTTCGCCAAAATTTTTCTATTACACCATTTTTGAAAGCCACGGAAAATTATACTATCCACAACAGGATCAACATGAAGATCGCGGAAGTCTGCGATCCAGTACAATTCAGGATTCCACCGCTTCAACAAAAGTGCGACAAGGTGATCCGAATAAGGTCGGTAGGAAGAATAAATAAATTTAATTTTTTCAGCCTTGACCAGTTTTTGGGTTTTATAAAAAGCAGTCAGTATATAGATAAAGCCACCTTCTCCACCCATAAAATTAAAAGGAAAACTATTCAACAGTTTCCCTAGAAAAAACCATATCCCCCGTTTTTTGGCTGTACTATAAATGTTCGTTTTAGGTTTATAAAAAAAACGACTTATACTTCTATAATCAAAAGTAAATGCGGTTGTGACATCCTGTTCATCTACTGCCATTTTCTCCTGAAGTAAAAAATGTCGATTAGATGTTGTCAGTACAAAAACAGATTTGAAGTGTTGCTTAAACTGGGTATATACATTAAAATTCCGGTTACTTCCAATGGATTTTATCGGAGGGAATTTATACGAACACATTAAGATTTTGGTATGCCCCAGCTTCTTTGTTTGCTCCCCTTCTGCTATATTGTTTTGTTTTTTCAAATTAAAATTCCAGTCAGTTTTAGTCTATTGATTGCCACAACCGTCAATAAAAGCTTCAAATATAGCGCCTGCATTTACTTCAAAACCCGGCTCTAAGCAAATTGCAATTCCAGAATCATAATGTACAGTAGCTGTTCCGGTTATGACTTGAGTAGACTCTATGCGGCCAAAACTTTCGTAATCAGCATCCACATTTTGTTCTCCTGACAACTCACTATTATTGGAAGAAGAAAATGAAATTGGGCACCCACAATCACCATCGGTATACACAAATTCGTAGCGAGAGGTTTCTCCCTTAAAATCTGCTTCTAAAGTCCAAATACCATAAGGCCCAGCTGTGGGAAAGTTCCACCACCAATACCAATAAGACTCTCGGTATGCATTTGTAAAAGTCTGACTCCAATTATTCCAAACAGTACCATCCGGATAGCTAATACGCATATTGACGACATCACCAATTTCCTGATCCCTATAATAAAAAGCGGTATATACAGGCTGGCCAGGATTGAAACAATTTGAAAAATTGGTTTGTTCTACGGCACTTGTACATCCAAAAACCGGAGCAGCAGAATGGGTCAACAGTGCATTCAATGTTGGTTTAAGATAAGGCTCCTGCGACGCCCACCAACTGGATGCGTTCATACTGTTACAATCTCCATCAAATGGATCAATTAAATTATCATCCGTACCATAAACTTCAAAGTGAAGATGCGGACTGGAAGAACAACCCGAGCTTGCCACTATCCCTAAAAACTCCCCCTTCGCAACCATATCCCCTACCGATTTCGTAGTCAGGCTATTTTTTTTCAAATGGCCATACCATGCTACCGAACCATCTGCATGCATTACATAAACGGCATTCCAGCTCCCGAAACAAGAACAATGGTCATCATCATTGCCATCATCCTTCCCGATTATTGTTCCAGTTTCTGCCGCGATCACCTCTACGACATTACTATCAACCATATACCAAGGAAACGGCCACAAACTGAAATCTGTACCTGCATGATTATACCCATCACTGTTATCATAAGTTCGATTACCACAATTATAATCAAGATTGGATGTTCCAAATTCTGAACCTGTTGCCTCTGGATTATGATCGACAAAATAGCTAAGACTAAAATAGCTATCGAAAAGTTGATTCGGAACCATTCTCAAAGGCCAATCGAAAATCACTACAGCATCAGCATTAAGCCTAGTATTCATAAAATCAATACCTTCTTCTAGTTCTTCTATATTTGCATGTAATTGCAATTTGATTTCATCTCTTTCCATAGCAGATAGACAGGCTCCCGCACTCGAAATATCAACAGCACCACCACCAGAACCAACATAACTGGTTTGGCCAACAATGTTGTTACCAAAAACAAAAAACAGGAACAGTAAATATGTAAGTACTCTCATGATTTTATTTATTAAAAGAGCTTAGCATTATACTAAAAGGCTAAACTAACAAGGATTTTCCTTGAACCATTAAGCCATTAAGATACATGAAGAAAAAACGAGCTTCAGTTCGTTTAGCTTAATAGCCTTAATTCCTTAATGGTTTTAATAAGAACGTATAATGTTTTTGTTATTTACAAAATTATTGTCTAATAAGCCGTTTAGTATAATTAGAATCACAACAATACTTTCACAAAAACAATCACCAAGACTACAAAAATCCTTCGGCTCCATTTTCTTTTAACTGTTGGGTTACTGCCTTGATCTCTTGCTCCTTTGACTTTGGAAAGATCAACAAAACATCCTCCTCATCCACTACAATATAATCATCCATATCTTTCAGTACAACCAGTTTCCCTTTCGGTACCCGCACCAAACAATTTTTACTATCATAACAGATGGCTTGCCCTCCGGTAACCACATTTTGATCTTCATCCTTATCCAACTCCGCATGCAAAGAAGCCCAAGTTCCCAAATCTGACCAACCAAATTCAGAAGGAATGGTATACACATTATCTGCCTTTTCTAGAATAGCATAATCTATAGAAATCTTATCCGTCTTCGGATAATTCTCATTAATAAAAGTTGCTTCTCCCGGCGTATTATAAGCGTCCTTCCCTTCTGCCAAAACATCAAAAATCTGGGGTGCATATTCTCGAAAAGCTTTTAATATCGCTTGACTTGACCAAACAAAGATACCAGCATTCCAAAGGTAATCTCCAGAGGCTAGGAAGCTTTTGGCCGTTTCCAAATCGGGTTTCTCTGTAAATTTCACAACACGATGAACACGACCTTTCCCAGCTTTATCATAATTGATATATCCATAGCCAGTATCTGGTCTATTCGGTTGAATACCTAAGGTCAATAAAGCATCATTTTCTGCCGTAAAATCAAGCCCTGTTTTTATGGTGTCAATAAAATTATTCTCATTAAGAATAATATGATCTGAAGGTGCAACGATAAAATTGGCAGTTTTATTCCGTTCATGCATTTTAAAGGCCATGTAAGCGACACACGGAGCAGTATTGTTACGAGAAGGCTCACACAACACCTGTTCTTCTGTCAATTCTGGCAAATGTTCCAAGACCAGATCCTTGTACATCGCATTAGTCAAGATATAAATGTGATCTGCCGGACAAAGTTTCAGGAAACGTTCAAAGGTCAAGCGGATTAGAGATTTCCCAACTCCGAGAATGTCTAAGAATTGCTTCGGACGAGCGACTCTTGACCCTGGCCAGAAACGGCTTCCGATGCCTCCTGCCATAATGGCTACATAAGTATTATTCGAGGATTCCATGAGATAATTTATTGGATGAGTAATTTAATTCGTAATTAGTAGGCTGTAAGTAAATAGTTACCTTGTAGTGAGGTCTCTCTCTAGTGAAAAGCGTCTGACTTCTGTTTCATAATTGTAATTAGTAAGCCGCAAGTAAATAGTTACCGTATAGCATAAGAACTCCCTCCACTCAAGCAATCTCCAAAAGTTTATGATGGAGTTCTTTCAATTTAATTCTGGGGCTTAATTTTAAATCCATATTGGATAAAACATAACCCGTTCCGTTATGCTCCCCATTTTTAATAGCTACAAAGGCTACATATTGTTTGAAATTTGAGATTATAGTACCTTCCGCGGAGACGATATCAAAGTTATCATCAATATTATTGGGATAAACCAATTCTACAAACAAACTTGCCCCTCGATTATCTACAGCAAACATAGTGAGATTATCAGAAGCGGCACGATAGTTATTCAAAACCCTTTCTGCACTCGCAGCATCTTTTTCATTGGCAAATTCAACCAAAAAATCTCTGGACATGCGAGGCAGCAATCTGGTGTGATTAGCAATGCCTATTTTTTTCATAAAAGCAGCATGTTCTTTCAATCGCCAATAGAAGGTCATATGTTTATGCGGTTGTTGATGCAACCCAGTAATGATAATCAATTTGTAATTGAGTTTATGCACCCGCTCTAATATTTTATCGTACTCCTTAAGGATATGCAACAGCGGATCGTGTGAGGCCGGACAATACCATTCTGGATTTTTCAACTCCCCATCATAAACGGAAGAATTAAATAAATAATGATGTTGAATGTGTGCACCACTATTCAAGAACAGCCAAGAAAAGTCCGGTTTCTTATTTTTAACCAAGTGGATAAAAACATCAGAAAGTAAACTATCCAGAATGATCGCTTTAAAGCCCGGCTTTTTCCGTTTTAAAACCAGATTAAAATAATGCCCATAACGAGAAAAGGGGACATAAACCACCAAGGCCAACAAAATAGACATGATAGATTTAAAACTAAAACCCGATTTCGCATTTTCATTGACCATCTGTGATACCGCTTGGGACAAATTTTGCAACAGGCTGCTCCCGCTGGGATTCGTTTTTGTCCAAGGGTCAGGGACAAAGAATGAGGGCTGCCGCAAACGGTTGTCGGCATTAAAAGGAGAAACTACGCCCACCTTTTTCCCTTTCTCTTCCACTTTTTCAAAAAGTTGCTTTAAATCTTTTCGTTGGGTAATATCCCCCAACCGAAAGACTTTATGTTCATCATAATTCAAACCAGTCTGAACCGTCACCCATTGAATCCAAGGCTCTAATAAGTGATACTCCTTTTCCGATTCTGTTTCAATCAACTTATTTTTTTCCAATAAGGTTTTCAGAAAGGGAAGTTGTCCGTCTTTGGCATAAGCTTCAATATAGCCAAAATTAATTTCATTCAGCCCGATTACCATTATTTTGTCTGCCATCGTTACTTACTTTATTTTTGTCTTTGATAAAGACTGTACTTTCAAGAAAAGTAGGCTCTTAAAAACAAGTTTACATATATATTAAACATATAAACAATAAAAACATAAAAAATGTGCACCCTTATCAGGGTGGGTCCCACCCTAGCAACCACGAGACCATGCCCGATCCTTTCGGGCTTCATTGTCAGGCATAACCTGACCCTTCATTTTCTGACATTTCAGAAAAGAACTATGTTCAAGGAGCCTTTCACTCCCCGAATCGCACAAAGCAACCGAGCCCGCATCACTTTATACGATCCTTCAATGATAAATATACCATCCGCCATAATAGGAGGAAGGAAAAACCATTCATGTAAAAATGGATGAACCTTTTAATTGTTGATTGTTGATGATAATTGAAATGCTACCAAGAACCCATCTGTACATCGAACCACTTACAAGATGGCACACGTCAGATGACTCTGGTTATAAAATATATAATAGGTATCAGTATTGGAAATTTTATAATTCTAATGTTGTGTTGATTGCTATTTTCCCGATACCCAACCAAAAAGGTCACTACAAATATAACAATAATACCCCCAAATACAAACTTTTTGGTTTATTTTTAAATATTTTTATTTTCATAACATTTTATACCAACATTCCTTTTTGCAAAAATCAAATATCATTACCGCTTTTACCTTTGGTCTCACTAGAAGTATAACCAGCACTACGAATTCGTCGAGTATGTTTTTTTACATGCACCCGATTGTTCCCCGAATGCTGAAAAATCTTTACCCATTGCATGGCTATAAATCCGGAAGGTTTCTTGAATCACATTTTCAATCGTATAGTCTCGCTCCGCAATTTGTCTTCCCACCGCTCCCATTTTCAAACGTAGTTTTTTATCCACAATTAATTTTTCTATCTCAACAGCCAATTCCCTTGCATCTCCCTTTGGCACGATAAAACCATTTCCACCTTCCACAACGGCTTCTCGGCAACCGGGCACATCAGTCGTGACAATAGGCCGCCCGACAGCACTAGCTTCTATCAACGATTTTGGGAAACCTTCCCGATAAGAAGGCAATACGATAATGTGTGCGGAGGCAAGCGTTTCTGCCATTTTAGTTTGATGCCCAATCCATTCTACAAAGCCTTCTTCATTCCATGCCTTCAAGGTTTCTTCCGGAATTAATGCTCTATTGTATAAATCAACACCACCCGCCAGTATAAAAGCGACCTTATCTCCATATTTTGGTTTCAAAATTTTAGCCGCCTCATAAAACTCCCCAACGCCTTTATCCCAAAGCATCCTTGCTGGCAACAATATTCTTACATTTTCTGATTCTGGTTCAGGAGCTAGTGGAAAATCTGCCAGTTTGATACCAGAACCTTTGATCAGATAAAAGTTATCATCTGGAACCAGCTTGAGCGACTGCAAGGTATTTAAATCGTCGTTATTCTGCAACAAAAATTTACAATCCGAATTTCGGAAAATAATTTTATAGATCGCGATAATAAATTTCTTAATCAAAAAATTATTCTTGTTCGCGTCGCTAAAAGCATAGCCCATTCCTGACAATGCATTTACAACCGGTTTTATACCCAAAATTCTCGTACAAATAGAACCGTACATCACAGGCTTCATCGCGACATGATGAATAATGTCTGGCTTTAGCGCTTTGTATTTTTTGTAAATAAAAAACACGGCACGCAACTCTGAAAAAATATTCATCCCGGAGCGCGTCATTGGTAAAGGGATAAATTCAATACCGTACTGCTCCAGAGACTTGCCTTTCCCCGTATCTACGGACATGACGGTAACACTGTAGCCTTTTTCCATTGCAGCGATCGCAATGGGTAATCGGTGTGAAAGAAAAAACCAATCTACATTAACAACAATAAGTAGTTTAGGCTTGGTCTTATTTATGTTGGATGTCATCAAATTAATTTATAGTATAATTTGCTTTATACCAAACTTCGAGTGTAAAAATAGCCCAAAGCATTTTTGCTCTTTTTTCATCTGATGTGGCAATCTTTTTATTCATCAAATCTTGAATAAATGATTTGTCGATAAAATTTGGCCAATAGCTATTGGGACTATTGATATAATCATAAACAATGGCCTTAATATCATCTTCCACCCATTTTTTTAGCGGAATTTCAAATCCTCTTTTAGGCTGATTAATCAATTTTTCAGGCAAATATTTCTCTGCAAGTTTTCTTAAAATATACTTTGTCTGTATGCCATTAATTTTGTAAGCATCATTTAAACCTGGCGCATACTCTAACAACTCTTTTGCAAGAAATGGACTACGCCCTTCCAAAGAATGCGCCATGGTTGCAATATCCATTTTCACCAATAGATCACTAAATAAGAACACATCAAAATCAAGTGCCATGATTTTTTTCAGTCCACTGATATTCAAATCAACAATATGCTGAAAATCATCTTCAAAGGGTTTCATCACCGATGCATCGAAGATCAGTTTATTTTCAAAACCTTCAAAAATATCAGCCGTCGCAGACAAGTAAGTATGCACACCCGATTTACTGGCCAGTTCAAACAACCTATAAAAATAATTATAATTAGATTTCCTGTTATGGCTAGCAGGCATCAAAGTTGATACCCCCTTAAATATTTTTCGAAAAGCTCCCGGTACCTGAAAAAAATTAAATTTTGAAAAAGGAACGTATCTCCTGTAACCCCCAAAAAGTTCATCAGCGCCGTCTCCATTTAGAACAACGGTCAAATATTTTTTAGCAGCTTCACTGACATAATAACTAGGTACCGCCGAACTGTCTGCGAACGGTTCCCCATAATTTAAAATAATTTTCTCCAAATCATCTTGAAGGTTATCAAAAGTAATTTTTATCTCGTGATGATCTGTATGATACTTTTCAGCAACCATCTTTGCCAAAGGAGCTTCGTCATATTCATCGCTAAAAGAAACCGTGAAAGTTTTCAGGGTTCGATTAAAGTTTGCAGCAATGGCCGTCACCAAACCACTGTCGATACCGCCACTCAAAAAAGAACCCACCTCAAGATCAGAAGATTCGATCCTTCGCTTAACAGCCGTTTGCAAAAAATGATCTACCTTACCCTTGGCCGTCTCAAAATCATCATTCGAGTTTCGGACATAGAAATCTTCAATTTTCCACCATCGGGTTTCCTTTACTGCCATGGAAACCGTATCAATCTCAACATAAGTTCCCGACAAAACATCCCGAACGTTTTTATAAGGCGTTTGGTTTCTGTAAAAAGAACCTAAGCGAAGATATTGGCAAAAATAATAATCGTTAATTGCTAAAGGCAAAATGCTTTTCAGCCCATTCAATTCACTTGCCCAAACAATTTTTTGCCCATCATTATAAAGATATATCGGTTTCTTTCCTGCCCGATCTCTAACTAGAAAAATTTTATTTTTAGTTTTATCATACAAGGCAAAAGCAAACATCCCATCGACATCATCCAAGAAATTCATGCCTTCCTTTTCATACAATCTCAGCAATGTTTCGGTATCGGAATTGGTTGTGCAGTTGAGTTGATACTTCACCCTTAAATCCAAATGATTATAAATCTCACCATTGAAAATAATAGTAAATCGGTCATCAAGATGCATAGGTTGCTTTCCTGAGACAATATCAAGAATAGACAGGCGGAAATGAAAAAGGTCAACATGCCCATGAACGTAACCACATTGTTCGTCAGGGCCACGATGAAGCATCGCTTTTTTAAGCACATGCCTATCTAACTTAAAATTTATACTACCGACAATACCGCACATGAAAGATTTCTTTAGTTCTAAATAAGGGCTTTAAGTCAAATTATTTTTTCTGCGCCACAACATGCCAATACGGAGGCTTATCCGAAAACGTAATGTTAGTCAAATTTGCTTTTTCTAACATTGCCTGAATCTCTACTTTGGAAAATCTTTTTTCAAGTGGAGTTCCAAATCTATCCAAAGCATCATTTCTCATCACATGGAAAGTTTTATCCGCATACCAAGAAAGGGGAATATGCTCTACAAATTTAGGTGCAGAAAACAGAGCATTGAGTATCGCACTAAATTTAGCCAAAGGCCAATATACCAAAACAGCGATAATATCACAAATCCAAAATTTTAAGGTTTTAGGTAATTTAGAAATTCCCGCCCTGAAAAAATTAGAGATATGAAAGATGAATCGAAACAATGGCCCTTTGTTATCCAATGCATAATACAGATAAATTAAAAAATGACCACCGGGTTTTACTTTTTCAACAGCCCTGTTGATGGCTTTTTGGGTATCGGGAAGATGATGGAAAACACCCAAAGAATAAACGAAATCAAAGCTGTTATCCTCAAAAGGAATTTCGTCTACCCCCGCATGGGTTACCCTGATGTTTTTATAAGATTCGCTCAGCTTGATTGCGGCATAAATAGCCTTGCTCGGATCAATGGCCTCCACGAAATCAGCTCTTTGTGCAACGTACAATGCCCATCTTCCGGTACCACAACCAATATCCAAAACTCGGGAAGATTTATTCAACATGGTTTCATCTACAATGTCAAAATATTCATTCCCGATCTCTTCTATTTCCTTTGGAGTAAAGCTAGAAAATTTAGACCATTCTTCCCCAAACGAATCTACCGTTTCTTGATCCAAATTTTCAACATCATCCGTCATAAAGCTGGCAACTTGCCCACCTTCAAAATCAATTTTCCTTATAATTTCTTTATCGTAGTTTTTCAACTTAATTGGTTTTAGTGAATTAGTGATTGGTAATTTGTTATGAAAACACCTGATTAAAATGTTCCATTATAGTAGCCGTTTCAAATGCTTGCACCCGCTCTGAGGATTTCAGTTCATATTGCTTTCTTAAATTATCATCCGTCATCATTTGCAACATAGCATCTGCAAGCAAGTCTGCATTATTGGTTGGCACCAAAACACCAAAATCCGACAATGTCACGGCATCACAAGAACCTGCGTTTATAATGTTATCAGGAGAGAGAATTTCCCTTGGTCCACTTTTACAATCTGTGGCAATAATGGGAAGCCCTACGGCCATTGCCTCTAATACCACATTCGGAAATCCTTCCGTATCAGAAGACAGCACAAAGCAGTCTGCCTGTTTCGTTATCGCTTCCGGCTGCTTTTGAAACCCCATTAAAAACACTTGTTTTTCTAAATTATTTTCTTGGATAAACTTCGTCAATGTTTCCCGCATCACCCCTTCTCCTACAATTCGAAGTACAACATTTTTATGCTTAATTTTATGAAAAGCCTTGAGCAATACCATATGATTTTTATATACACTCAAATTGGCAACATTGACAAATGTAAATTTCTTTTCTTCCCTAACTACATTTCCGGAGTCACGCAACTTTGCAATATTTACCGGATTATAAATGGTCTGTATTTTGGCTGGTTCAATGGCATAATGTGTTATCAGGTCTTGTCGGATACCCTCCGAATTTGACAAGATCAGATCGGCTCGATTGTACAATTTTTTGATCAGAAAATTAAAGACCAAACTCTTCATTCCCTTCCCATGATATACCTGAGAAGGCGTGCAACGTTCTCCACAATAAATTAAGGCTTCATTCCCATGTTTCACAGAAAGGATATTAATAAAGTTGGGTCTTTCCAGCAATGCATAGGAAATATCAATGTTTAAGGTTTTGCATAATTGCCCATATTTTTTAGCCAAACGGGGAATTTCTAGAATTTTATTAACACTATGCTTACCAACCCTTCCTCTAAGGATGTGACAAGTTACTGAGGCTGGGATTTCATACGCCACGACATTGTCCAGTAAGACCAAATGGAATTCGTATTGCTCATGTAAAGCATTTAATAGAATGGAGACAAAGCGTTCCGTTCCTCCTCTGGATAGGGAATGGGTCAGTAGTGCTATTTTTTTCAAAAGGGGAATTGCTTCAAATATTAATTTCGATTCTTAGTAATAAGTTAACGGGACGGTGCTACGCACCTTAATAATTTATATTTCACCTCATTATTACAAACGGTGTCGCTCCTCTGGAGCTTAAATAAGGAACGTAGTTCCGGCACCATTTGTAGAAAAAAGGTAAAAATGAATACATAGAGCTTGCCTGGCGACCTGCCTGACAAGTCACGCAGACAGAGCCACGCAGACAGGGTACATCGTACCGGCACCATTTATCAGCCAGCTAGCTCTAAGCTAAATTTTTCGAACATCAAGCAATTGCGTTTGATTTTTTTGCCAATTCGCCATAACAATAAGATTCCAAATTAATACAGATCGGTTTGCTGTACCATTCATATGTTCTTGAATCATCTGGTTGACAACAGGAATATTTAAATTAGGAATGTTTTTCAGAGCATGTATAGAAAGCGTATCCATCACATAATCTTTCAGGCGAGTTCTAAACCAACTATTTAAAGGCATCCCGAAACCAGATTTTGGGCGATCAAAAAGTCTTTGGGGCAATAGATCAAACAGTAAAGATTTTAGTATTTTTTTCTTGGAACCCTTATCATCATATTTAAACTTCGTCGGTAAGGATCGTGCAAACTCAACGACACGATAATCCATCAGTGGTGCCCTCACTTCAAGCGAAAAAGCCATAGATGCCCGATCCACTTTTGTATTAATATCACCATTGAGATAAGTTTTCAGATCATAGGCAGAAATGCGCTCCAACAATACATCACTTCCGTGCAAATATTCCTGATAGTCTGACGTATTTCCTAACGCTGGATTGGCCATCCAATGATCTTGCCCATTGGCCATTATTTTCTTATA
>JAHDGC010000118.1 GCA_020627865.1 Saprospiraceae bacterium
TATTCGGAATGTAGACATTTCTGTTTTTATCCACCTCAACGAGAATGTCATCCGTCCCCTGACAACCATTCGGATCCGTAACCGTCATCCTATAAACGGTACTTTCCAGCGGGCTAACATAAGGGCGCAGACAATCAGAAGAACCATCACAATTCAAGTCTGTTAAGGGTGTCCAAGCAACGGAGTCGATAGAAAGCGGCACGAATAAAGAAGGTTGCAAGCGAATACTGTCACCCAGTTGAATTTCAACATCAGGCCCCAGATCAACCCGCACCTCGGCAGGTTGTCCGACAAAGATCGTTGTATCGACAAAGCAATCTTCTCCATCAAAAATCCGAATTTCATGCTCCCGACCCCCGGGGATTCTAACAAGATTTCCACGAGTTTGTCTTGGGCCACCATTTATGGAGAAGGTATACAGTTCTCCATTGCCCCCAACAGCGGTATCTACGGTGATCACGGTTCGAAGACCAAAACAAAGCGGTTCTTCTGGCTCAGGAATGAATGGAATAATTGGAGGGGGTTGAGAAATTGTCTGTGCGGTTTCTGCTTCGCAACCATTCACATCCGTAACCGTAACACCATATACACCTGTCGGTAGATTGATGGCTTCACTGGAGTTAGAAACATTATTCGTCCAGTTATAGGAGTAAGGTGTTGTTCCGCCCTCTGTATCCACGACGACTTGACCATCGTTGTCTCCATTACAAGTTACATCAAAAGTATTGTCATCGAAAATGGATATTTGAAGGGGAGCTGGTTCATTCAGCGGTATATCAAAACTTTGTGGACAACCATTTACATCCGTTATCACAACATTATAATTACCTGCCCCAATATTGGATAAGGTTTGATTGACCTCGCCCGTTTGCCAAGTATAAGTGTATGGCGGTTGCCCCCCTGCCGCTGTTGCCGAAATAGAACCATCCAGCAAACCAAAACAACTAGGGGAGTTGGTTTCAAAGTCAGCAATTGTTATCGGTTCTGGTGCACCAATTTCTACGGTATCAATAATAAAGCATATCCCATCCGTAACGGTTACGGGTAGCATACCTTGGCATAACATCATAGCTGTAGTGCCCATTTCTCCAGAAGACCAAGTGTAATCATAAGTGCCATTACCCGTTCCGCCAAAGGCCGTCGCTGTTGCTTGTCCGTCGGATAAAACACAACTAGGGTCACTATTAAAACAACTGACATCTTGAAGGTCACTAAAGACGACACCGATGCTTGGTGGTTCCGGCAAGAAGATACAAGCTTCCAAAGGTGGACATTGGTTTGCATCCGTAATAGTTACACAATATTCTTGGTTCCCATAAAGTGCAGGGACAGTACCCGTTGTGGCACCATTATCCCAAAAGAAACTATAAGGAGGAGTTCCGCCTGCTATCGTGAGCCCGATAATGCCAGAAGCCGGAATACCTTGGCCAGGGCAAACCGGAAGGGTCAGTATCGTATCTGCAATCACTAGGGGGTCAGGGCCAACGACTATGGCAGAATCAACAGCAAAGCAACCATCTTCTGCAGTAACCGTAACCACATAAGTTCCTGCCGCCAGATTGTTGGCAACATCTGATGTACTTACATTAGGCGACCAAGCATAGCTTGCAATAGGAGAATTGGCAGGCTGTGCAGTTAGGGTCAGACTGGCATTTGAGGCACCAGGGCAAGAAACAGCTGTATCCTGAAAGTCGGTAATAACCGGAACTTCAGGTGCATTGATAACAATCATTTCTACAATCTCGCAACTGTTATCGTCTGTAGCGGAAACCGTGTACACGCCTGCGGTAAGATTGCTGAGTGTAGCACCCATGTCTCCCGTATCCCAAGAGAAATTGATGGTTCCAGTACCACCGGTTGCCGTAACTGTAACACTACCATCATTGCCAGCTCCTTGGCAACTGACATGCGTAATATTGGATGCGTCTACTACAATTGGATTAACCCCAATGGCTCCAGATGCTTCTCCGGAACAGCCATTTTGATCCGTAATCGTTACAGAATATGGTCCTTGACTCAGACCAGTAATAGGAGTGGCACTTCCAATATTCGCCACGACCTCTGAAAAGCCCGTAGACCAATCGAGGGTATAAGGAGGCACACCACCTCCGAGTAAGGTAATTTCTATACTACCATCAGTATCACCCGGGCAACTCGGGTTTGAACCACCTCCAATCTGTCCAAAAACAGGTGGCTCTTCCATGATCTCTATGGTTTCCGTGTGTTGGAAAGGAGGCACACTGCTATCCGTTAAGGTAAAGCTATAGGTGCCAGCGGCAAGTCCAGGAACAGTAGAGATGCCCCCTGAGTTGGTAATCATTACGGGAGCACTAACGTTGCCTTCGGAGTCTTGCCACAAGTAAGTATAAGGAGGTGTTCCCCCACTGACCGTCAGCTCAAAACTGCCATCAGATAAGCCACCACAACTTACACTATCTACTGTCGTTACAACATCAAGTGTAGATGCCGTTGTCAGTGTTCCTGGGACAATAGTGATCCCGATGGGGTTACCATTCGTATCCGTAACCTCCGGGGGCGTAACACCAGATTGTGCCAATTGGGTTTCAAAAATTCCTGTTCCGATTACCGTAAAGCATAGCTCGAAGATCACCGTACCGTCAGGAACAGTTTCACCTTGTAAGGTAGGATCGAACCAGCTAAAGGTAATGGTTCCGGGCGCAGTATTTGAAAAAGCACCCGCATCAAGACCCGTAAGGTCGAAATTTTGGGCATTATCATATTCGATTAAAGTCTCGTCATATCCAAAGGAAAACTGCATGGAAAGTACATCCATAAAGTCTTCTGTACTAAATTCATAACAAAACATTTCCCCTGGGTTGGCCTGCTCATCCGAAATAAATAGGGTAAGCGGTGGGCAGGCATCCATATTGATCGTAAAGGACATCATGCATCCCTTATTGTCTTCAATTTCTATCGTATATTCTCCAGGTTGGGCAACAGAAAATTCTACCGTATCACCATGCGAATTGGATACAGACCCTGGGGAGAGCGCTCCGGTGATGGCAGGGTTATCCGTTTTGTAAATACTGAAAGAAGAATAGGTTAGGCCATCAAACTCTGGTAGGCCACCTTCTACAACAAAGGAACCTTCACAATTATTGCCATTGACACTGGTTTGGATGTTAGAAACGGTAATTTCGTTGAGGTAAACAACGGAAAAGGCTTGATCAATATTGACATGAACACAAGAGGTATCCCCAGCTTCCAGCCCACCATTGGCAAACTCATGAAGTGTGATAGGGGCAAACCACATCTGAACAGGACTTCCATTGCCATAGCCCTCTTGTATCGCACCACCATTACTGAAAGTAATATCCCCATTCGGGTCACCCCTAGTAATCCAGAAATCATCAAGATTTAACACTGTGCCTCCAATGATGACTGGGTCAGTTTGATTCAAGCAGGGGTCATTCAGGATATCTAACTTAGTTGGCCCGCTGCTGGTCGGTTCACAATCATAAAAAGCGTATCCTATACCGGGTTGGGTAGCAGGTTCTGGATCATCAGAGAGATTTGAGTTGGTATTCAGGATTTGGAACTCATCGCCAAAGCAAAGGTAGCTCACCTCAAGGTCAATATCGTTGCTTTGGGCATTCGTGGTTCCGAGGGATAAATCCCCTGCATACATATTTCCGGCACAATCCATCATGGTGGATCTTAGGACGTCATTATGATGACCTAACACATTGGTTGTGACAATGTTTGAGGGCATTTGGGCTTTTAAAATCAAAGAACTGGTTAAAAGCAGGCAAAAAATTATACAACTTCTGATCATTTTTAGTGTGGGTATATATATTATGGGATGAATCAAATAACCGCAAAAATAGGTATAGGAGGTGAACTTTATGGTATATGTTCAAAATATTTTTTCCGATTTAAAGAAAACGGATAATATATATATTTATTGCCCGAGGATATATTGTAATTATGGGTGGTTAGAAACCGATTAAATGCTAGGAATAGGCCGATTTCAGGTTGGGAGAGACAAATGTCTCGAAAAGTTCTCTTAAATAGCATGTCAGGAGGATTATAATTTGAATAACAATGCTCTTTAATGCAAAGATTGTGCGCTTTTTGTGGTTTTATGAAAAAAATATAAGTTTTTAATATGAAAAGTGATCGTGCTTTGGCTTTTTTTGAGAAAAATGGATTTTATATGCAAAATATGGGAATAACAAATTGTGAGATTAGCCGAAGACTTTTGCTTTTCAGTTTTTTTGCTTTATCGAGCTTTAGGGTTTAAAATTTAAATAATCATATTGTGAATAAAAGGTAATCAAAAAGTTTGCATTTCGATATATTATTGTTATATTTGTGGTAATATTTTAGACCTGACCATACATTTCTAATATAGTAATTGATACGAATTTTTAGACTGACGTCGAAGTAGGGGCTGCTGCTAGAGTGTCTAGCTAATGGGCAGAATTGCGTCTGCTAATAGTCAAAGTGACTTTTTAGGTTTAAAGTCGCGATTATCATTTCTGATCTAAGAATTAGTATCGTAAAGTTTTTTCTTATTGGAGGATTGCATAAGATGATGCGAGCTCGGTTGTTTTGTGCAGTCCGGGGAGTGAAAGGCTCCTTGTTACATAATTCTTTCTCGAAAAGTCGAGAATTGAAGGGTCAAGCTTATGCTTGGCGTTGAGATTCCGAAAAATCGGATTTGGTCTCGTGGCTGCTGGGTGGGTCCCACCCTGAAAGGGTGCATAATGTTAAAATTTAATATTATAATATGTTTGTATTTTTTATTTGTTGCTTTGCCATAACTTCCCACCTATAATGACCCTATCCACCAGATTACTGCCAAAAGCATAAGGAATAAAATTCAATGAAGGTATTTTTTTTGTTAAAATGACGTTTGCTTGCTTATTTCGAGCAATAGAGCCATGTGTTTGTTGTAATTCCATAGCGAAAGCACCATTGATCGTGGCGGCATTAATGGCTTCGTTAGGCAACATCCTCATCTTGATACAAGCTAGCGATAGAACAAAAGGCATATTGCCAGAAGGTGTCGTTCCAGGGTTAAAATCAGAAGCGAGCGCGATAGCAAGATCAGCCTCTACCATCTTGCGAGCGGGTGGATAATGATCGTTCAGGAAAAAAGGAGCGGAGGGCAACAAAGTCGCAATGGTATTTGAATTTTTAAGGCAATCCATTTCTTCTGCATTCAACACTTCGAGATGATCTACGGAGATGGCCTGATTCGCTACGGCCATTTGGATGCCACCCATGCAATTGAACTGGTTGGTATGAATTTTAGGCTTTAAGCCAAATTTTGCACCGGCCTTAACAATGCGATCTGTTTCCTCGACACTAAAAAATCCTTTCTCGCAAAAAGCATCGATGTAATCTGCTAACCCTTCCTTAGCAATTTGGGGTAACATTTCGTCAAGGATTAACTTGATGTAAGCTTCATGATTTTCACGATAAGCCATCGGGTAAGCATGCGCGCCTAGAAAGGTTGCCTTGATCGGGATAGGGGAGCGCTCTTTCACTTGTCGGATCACTCTTAGCATTTTGAGTTCTGCTGCTACCGTGAGGCCATAGCCACTTTTAATCTCAATAGCCCCTGTTCCATACTGGATCACTTCGTCGAGCCTTTGCAGGGCATTTTCCAACAATATTTCTTCGGGCATTTCCTGAAGGCGTCGGGCGGAGTTGAGGATACCACCTCCCTTTGCGGCGATTTCCGCATAGCTTAATCCCTTGATGCGATCTACAAATTCGGATTCTCGGCTGGCTGCAAAAACGAGGTGGGTATGTGAGTCGCACCAAGAGGGTAGCAGGTAGCGGCCTTCAGCATCTATGGTTTCGATATCCAAGCTAGGGCAGGAACTCATCTCCCCAAAGTCCTTAATTTTGTCTCCTTCGATGAGGAGCCAAGCATTTTCGATGGTCGGTAAGTGGGCAAGTTGGCTTCCTTTTATGGGCGTTTGAACAGGCGTCGATTCTGTATTGATGAGGGCTTTTATATTGCGAATGAGTAGCATAATTGTGAATTGATGTTTTGTTTTTGCAAAAATAAAAAAAATCGGCTATCTAGTGGGGTAATGGCGTAAAAGCTGAAAAATTCCGTATCTTGCAACATATGAAAAAACTACCGATTGGCATACAAAGTTTTAGTGAAATCATCTAAGGTGATTATCTTTATATAGATAAAACAGAAGCGATTTGGCAATTATTGACCGGAGGGAAGTTTTATTTTTTTTCTCGCCCCCGCCGTTTTGGAAAATCACTGACGCTTTCCACGATTAGGGAAATTTACCAGTGCAACAAAACCTTGTTCAAGGGATTGTGGATTGAGAACAATTGGGATTGGTCAAAGCAAAAACCTGTTATTCATATTTCTTTTAGCAGTATTGGATATAAAACGCTGGGTTTGGTTAACGCTTTAGAAATTATGTTAGACAAACTTGCAACCGAAAATAACATAACATTAGAAGCTACAACTTACGATCAAAAACTTAAAGAAGTCATCCAAAAGCTTTCTGCCGAAAATAAGGTTGTTATACTAATAGATGAATATGACAAACCACTAATTGATTATTTGGATGATTTAGATCAAGCCAAAACACATCAAAAAGTGTTGAAGTCTTTTTATTCTGTGCTCAAGGACTCCGATGCCTATATCGAATTTTTATTGATAACGGGGGTTTCTAAATTTAGTAAGGTCAGTGTTTTTTCGGACTTGAATAATTTACGAGATATTACGATTAGTCGAGATAGCAATAAACTCGTCGGGTACGCGGAAGAAGAAATCCGTAGCTATTTTGGAGACTATATCGAAGCGGTTTTGCAGGAGCATGATTTTACAAAGGAAGTTTTATTTGAGAAAATAAAACATTGGTATAATGGCTATTCTTGGGATGCAAAACAGTATGTTTACAACCCTTTTTCTGTGTTATGTTACTTTGCAGAGCGATCTTTTAGAAATTTCTGGTTTACAACAGGCACACCAACTTTTTTGATCAATCTTTTAAGGAGAGATTTCTTTTATGATATGGAGAATGTAGAGGTAGATGAGAGTGTTTTTGAAAGCTATAGCTTGGATAATATGGATTTACGTTCCCTGTTATTTCAAACGGGATATTTGACCGTCAAGAAAGTAGATGAATTTGGAATTTACACCTTATCCTATCCGAATAATGAAGTTCGGGAGTCCATGTTCCGGCAC
The DNA here is from genome assembly GCA_020627865.1 of Saprospiraceae bacterium. GTDB lineage: Bacteria > Bacteroidota > Bacteroidia > Chitinophagales > Saprospiraceae > JAHDGC01. The sequence continues at coordinate 7,196 of JAHDGC010000118.1, forward strand.
CTGATTGGAGGCTTTCGCCATGAAGCAGCTAGTAATCTCAACACCGACGGTTATCCACTTGCGCAAAGCATTTTATAACAATAATATGCCGGACGCGATTGCAATTATCAACAGCTTGTTTAAGACGATTCCTTACCAGATTTTTTTAGCAAAAAAAGAAGCTTATTATCATTCCCTTATTCACCTTGTCTTTACTTATCTCGGCCAGTTTATTGAAAGTGAAGTTAGTGTTGCTGATGGGCGGATAGATGCTGTTGTCAAAACCCCAGATTTTGTTTACATCATAGAATTTAAGTTGGATAAATCGGCACAGGAGGCTATTGTGCAAATTCAGGAGAAAGGCTGTGCGGAACGGTTCGGGAATGAGGAACGGAAGCTTATCGCCTTGGGAATCAATTTTAGCAGCGAGACGAAAAGTGTCAAGAACTGGGAGGCTTTGGAATTATTTAAATATAAATATAAAAAATCTGCCTGACCACATCGTATAGCCAAGCAGATTTTGATATAAAATATTTGAGTTATTGCACCAGTGCTTTTAAATTACCGCCTATAAGAGGATTCCCCGAAAGATTATCAGAAAATGTACCGATAATAAAAGATCCTGAAGTGGTGTTAAATTCAGTGATATGCACGGACATCCCAAATAGTGTAATAATTTCAGCGTTATTACCTTCAAAATCAAATAGTTCATAAGTACCAGGACCAGTGGCTATGAATGTGAAATTGAAAATATCGCTAGCATCTGGAGATAAGGTTGAGCTAATGTAGATACTATCATTAGAAATTTCTGCAAAACAAGGAGAGTAAATGATAGGAGTACCATCTTGGGGGATGGGCCCAGATGTTATGGCAAAATAACTATCAAACTCATTGCAAAGGAAAATACTCCCGACATCGAGGTTCGCAGTAAGATCAAAAGTGATCGGATCTGAATAGGCTTGTGTCGCATAATCAACCCCGGTAATCGTAACGGTCAGATTTTCCAGTGGCTCACAAGTGAAAATAGTTTGTGTAAAGCTACTATCTGCATTAATAGATGCGATATAGGAATTTCCAGTAGAAAGAGTAATCAATGCATAGGCATCTGTAGTGAGGCTGCCGTCACAGTTATAAAGGTGACCCGTAATTTCCGCCGTATTCAAATCTCCAGTATTAATCTGAATATTACCGAGATCGGTATCTTCACTGAAAGGTCCGATGGTTTCCGTGTACACAATACCACAATCTTCTACTTCAATTGTAATCACCATTTCAACACCCATAGGTACTAAGCCCCCAAAGTAGCCTCGATCATCAGTATATGCGTATCCGCAGCCCATACCATAGGCAGTAATACTAATGTCAGCGCCAGCAACTTGTGTGTTATTCTCGTCCATTACATTACCACTCAATTCAATCAAAGGAAACGGAGCATCACAATTCCAAAAAGAAAAATGGCTAACTTGCCCGACATATTCATTGCCTTGTAAGGTAGCAGAACCTTCCTCAATCCAAATGCCATTATCTTCATCAAAATACCAAAGTGGAATGGTTGCCGGAGCAGAAGCCAACGCTTCTGCTGGAAGCGGGAAACGTAGTGTGGCCATTTCTCCATTAGCGAGTTGCAGTGGTTCATCGTTGTCCCCTGTCAGTTCAGCCGTTATCATACCGTAACTGACCAAGGCCATTGTTTCTCCTTCGGTGTTGACCCCTCGCAAATCACCCGGCATGATGTCCCCGATGGCATGGTGGAGCGGACTGATCCAGTGAGCAGAGAGGGTGACGGCGCCGTCATAGGGTTGGCCATTAGCTAGACTGATGCCGTTAGCGGGTAGCTCAATGGTAGCATTTCCGTTGAGTTCAATCGTACCACCTTCAGAGACGGGAACGGTTCCGTTCGCACATTTTTGAATCAGTTTAATAACGACATTGGCTTCCTCATCTGCTTGTGGGAAACACATTGTTGAAGCCTTGAAGTATCCCGCTTGATCCGCTTGGATATAGGTGCCATTTTCATTCATTTCTATATTAAAGAAACCGAAAACACCGTTTTCGTCCGCAGTGGCGGTGTGGTTGCCCATGACAACTTCTGCCCCGACCATCGGAATGTTAAATTCATTGATAACCACTCCCGTGACGGATGCTGTTACGGCAACATATTCCACAGTTGAAGATGGTAATGTTATCGGAGGGGTGTTAATACCGTTAATCGTAGTGACTTCATCTTTTTTGCAAGCGATAAGGCATAGCATAAGTAGGATGGAAAGAAAAGATAGCTTTTTCATTTTAAGGATTTAATTTTTTGATAAATGAAATTATTGGAAACTCGGTTTGTATAAGAAAAGTATTGTAGCTTTAATTATTTTCAAAGATACATATAATTTTTTAATATTGCTAATGTGTTTTTGTTTAAAAGATGTTTCACATTTCATCCAGCAATTTAAAATGCCAGTTCAGTTCTTTCGTTTTTAGATTATGGTCAAAAAGAAGAATCTTTGATTTTTTATCGTGTGCGTGGATGCCTGAACCAAGATAGACAATGCCATCGGAGGTCTTGTCTTCCATTTCTTTGATATTATTACCAATATCGCCACCAATGCAGAGCACCTGAATGCCTCTTTGTTGTACTTTTTGTAACAATGGTTTAACGTCCTTATTCCAGTTTGACGCCGTAACCCAATAATTACAAGACCAATTGTATTCGTGCGTGCCTTGGTGATGTTTTAGCTCTGGGTTGTTGCGTATCCAAAGTAACTTATGGGCCATGACGATAAGGTGAGATGAATTTTGAATGGTATCGGTAACGGCTTGTATCATGCTTAATTGTGGTTCTGCGATGTGGCATTTCCAGTCAATTTCTTCTTGGGTATACAATACTAGGAATGTAATGCCATTATGGTGGGCGGTATAGAAATGGTGTCGATTGGTGTGTTTTTTCACCAAATCCATGTCGGCATTATCGTGGTTACCAAGGGCCCAATGTGTAGTTGGTTTTTCGAGGTGGAAGATGTTGGTCATGTAATCCATAGCCCAGTCGAACTTGGAGGTTTCTTCGGCCATGTCGCCACCCAATAGGGTAAGGTCATAGTCTTCAAAAGGAAGTTTTTCAATTCTGGGGTCAACCTTTTGGGTGATGGTATCCATGAGTCTGGTGTGAGAGACATGGATGTATTTTTTTAGGTGGGAATTTGGGTTTGTGTTGTTGGGAGTGTTGCAGTTGGATAAGGCTAGTGAAATGAAAACTAGAAACGAGATTTTGAGCAGAATTTTATTTTTCATGAGGAGGTTTGATTGTCTGAAAAAAAGTCTGAAAAATCTGGGAGCTAACTTGAAGTTAGTTCTCAGATTTTTTCAGACTTTTTACGGCATTCCAATTAATTTTTTTCCTAATTCTACATTGCATAAAGAGCCTTTCCTCGTACCAGCATAATCTCGGGCAGAAGAATAAATCCAATCCGTACTTTTTTTAACAAGACCTGCCTTAGTTGGGTTTTCATGGATATAAGCAAAGCATTGTCTTACATAGTCCGTTCCTGGCCAAAAGCGATAATCGAACTTCCCATTTGTTTTTCTTAAAGTGACGAATTCATCTATCCAGCCGTCTTTTGCTTTGCAATGTTTTCTGAAAAGGCTACCGAACCAGTTTCTGTCCCTATTAATTGCTCTACTATATGATCTTTGAAGTATGCCAATAGCGTAATTTAAATTAGCTTTTTTTTCCTTTTTTGCAACTCTTCTATCGCGCTTAACTGGTAGGGCATTAGATCCATATTTTGCAACTCGGCGTATTTGTTCTACATGATCCACATGCCGCCAAAGCGATATCGGTTCGACCTCTACAGTCTTCACAAAAAACTGCCAATGAAAATGATTGGGCATAAGACAGTAAGCAACCAAATCCCCAAAGGGTAAAAGGTAAGCTCTCATTTTCCAGAGAAAAAATAAATAATTTTCGGGTGTGTAGAATAGTTGTCGACCATTGTTACCTTGGTTATAGATATGAAATACTTGGTTAGGGTAAAAGTGCATAGTTTTCTTTTTAGTTTTCTCATAAAAAATTGAAACTTGGGAAACTTGGGAAACTTGGGAAACTTGGGAGCTAACTTAAAGTTAGTTCCCAAGTTTCCCAAAAGTTTTAACTAAGCAAACGCCTTCTTCACCAACTCCGCCTGCTGCTTATCATGCACTTTCTTAAACCCTGTCGCCGGAGAAGCACTAGGCTTCCGAGAAATCAATTTAAAACCTGTAGTCGGATACATGGAAAGAATATATTGCCATGCCCCCATGTTCTCAGGTTCTTCCTGAACCCAGAATTTTTCGCACTGCTCGTATTTCTTCAACAAGGTTCTAAATTGTGGTTTCGGGAAAGGGTAAAGTTGCTCAATACGAACGATGGCAACATCCTGTCTATCCAGCTCCTCTCTTTTCTTCAAAAGATCATAATAAACCTTGCCCGAGCAGAATAATACCCTTTTTAACTCTTTTTTCTTAACTGTAGTGTCATCAAAATATTCCCTGAATTTATTGTTAGGGCTATCTTCCAATTCCGAAATATCAGAAACACAGGATGGATGCCGCAACAAAGATTTTGGAGACATGACCACTAAAGGCGTGCGGAATGGTCTGGCTAATTGTCTGCGTAAGCAATGGAAGAAGTTTGCCGGGCTTGTAATGTTAACGACCGTCATGTTGTATTCTGCACAGAGTTGTAACCAACGTTCTAATCTTGCGCTGGAATGCTCAGGGCCTTGCCCCGCATAGCCATGTGGTAACAACAACACGAGACCACTCATGCGCTGCCATTTACTTTTAGTGGCACTGATGAATTGGTCTACCATAACTTGTGCCCCATTGTAGAAATCACCGAATTGTCCTTCCCAGATGACCAAAGAATCCGGAGAGGCCATAGAGTACCCAAACTCAAAACCCATGACGGCAAACTCCGATAAAAAGGAATTGAAAATCCGGAACTTTCCTTGTCCTTCTTGCATGTGGTGCAATCTGTTATAAGCCTCATAGGTATTTTCATCATTGAAAATGGCATGACGGTGGGAGAAGGTTCCCCGCTTGACGTCTTGCCCCGTAATCCGAACATCCTTTCCTTCTAACAATATACTGCCATAGGCGATGAGTTCGGCCATTGCCCAATCCACTTTTTGATTGTCGAGCAATTTCCTTTTCCCTTTGAGCAGGCGATTGACTTTTCCTATGGGTTTGAAATTATCCGGATAGGTCATCAGGTGTTCCGCAATTTTAGAAACGCTTGCGGCAGCCACTCCTGTTGGGGGAGATTTTTCAAGATCCGTAGCTACGATTTTTTTCTTGAGTTTTTTCCAAGCGAGTTCCGGTTCCTGATACTGGTAGGGGAGTGGCTTTTGTTTTACTTTATCAAAGCGATCCTGCAGATCATTCCAGAATGCTTTTTCCATTTCTTCGGCAAGTTCTTTTCCTACCTGTCCAGTTTCTATCAATTTTTGCGAGTAGATTTCCCGAGGGTTTTTATGCGCATCGATGTATTTATACATTTCCGGTTGGGTGAATTTTGGATCATCCCCTTCGTTATGGCCATGACGACGATAACAGACCATGTCTATGAAAACATCATTATTGAAAAGTTGGCGATATTCGGCGGCTAGTTCTGCTGCAAAAATTACGGCCTCCGGATCAT
>JAHDGC010000119.1:0-2647 GCA_020627865.1 Saprospiraceae bacterium
GTTCTTTGAATTTCATAACTATCTGCACACGAAAGTGGCAATTGAGTTTCATCCATTTGCAAACCAACATCGGAATCACAATTATCCGTTGCCGTCACGACTGCCGCAGGAGGAACCGCACTACACTCCACCGTAACATTGGCCGGTGTATTGCTAAACACAGGATCTGTTACATCTTGTACGGTTATCGTCTGTGTGTAGGTATTGGCATTGCCACAATTATCCGTTGCCGTATAGGTTCTTTGAATTTCATAACTATCTGCACACGAAAGTGGCGATTGTGTTTCTACCACTTGTACATCCACATCAAAATCACAATTATCCGTTGCAGTTGCAGTTTCGGCCGGAGGAATAGCATCACATTCTACCGTAACACTTGCCGGCATATTGGCAAAAACAGGAGCAACAGTATCTTCTATGGTTATAATTTGTGTATAGGTTTCTTGATTGCCACAATTATCGGTTGCGGTATAGGTTCTACGAATTTCATAACTATCTGTACACCCCAAACTGGCCTGAGACTCCGTCAAGCTCACATTAACATCCGCATCGCAATCATCCGTTGCCGTTACAGATGCCGCTGCTGGAATATTATTGCATTCAGCCGTGATGTTAGCAGGTGCATTTGTAAAAGTCGGTGCGGTATTATCTTGCACGGTAATGGTTTGTGTTTGGGTAACCGCATTGCCACAATCATCGGTTGCCGTCCATGTCCGAACAATCTCATAAGAATCTGTACAGCCCAAACTATTTTGGCTTTCCGACATGTTTATTGTTGGGGCTGGATCACAATTATCCATAGCGGTCACCACTTCAGGAGTTGGAATATTATCACACGCAACGGTGGCATCAACAGGGCTATTATCAAAAATAGGTTCCGTTGTATCTTGCACGGTAATCACCTGTGTATACGTTGCTGCATTGCCACAGTTATCCGTTGCCGTAAATGTTCTGTTTAATTCATAAGCTCCTGTGCAACTAATGTCCACAATAAATTCTAGCATTTGCACCGTGACATCTCCATCACAATTATCATTTGCGGTTGCTGTAGCAGCAGGCGGGATGACATCACATTCTACAATAAGGCTTGTAGGGACATCGGTAAATACTGGTGGTGTTAAATCCTGAACGGTTATGTTTTGTGTAAATGTATTGGCGTTGCCGCAATCATCTGTAGCCGTCCAAGTTCGTTGAATTTCATAGCTATCATCACAAGATAATGGCGTTGATGTTTCTATCATTTGAATATCAACTGTAGCACTACAATTGTCTGAAGCGGTAACAGTAGCCGGAGTAGGAATAAGATCACATTCTATGGTCAAATCAATCGGTGTATTTGCAAAAGTTGGTGCTGTGGAATCCATAACGGTCACAACTTGGGTATGTGTGCCCGTATTGTTACAATTATCCGTTGCCGTCCAAGTTCTCACCAATTCGTAATTGCCATCACAAGTCAAATCATTTCTAATTTCTGTAAAATCAATTTGTAAATCCGCATCACAATTATCAGAAATGATTGGAGCAACAGCTGGTGGTACAGCCGTACATTCTACTGTAACATCTGTAGTACCATTTAATAGTTCTGGAGCAGTGTCATCAATGACCGTTATGATTTGAGTAGCGGTTGTTTCGTTACCACAATTGTCTATAGCCGTCCAAGTTCTTTCCAATTCGTAGGTGTCTGTACAGAAACCATTTGTTCTTACTTCATTAAAAGAAAACTCCAAATCCGTATCACAATTATCCGATGCTAGAACATCAACATTGAGCACAGGAACTGGTGGCACTTCGTTGCACTGTACCGTCGCATCTACAGGAACATTAAAAATTTCCGGCACGATGGTATCTCTTACATTAAGCACTTGTACAAAGGAACTGGTGTTGCCACAAATATCTGCCGCTTCCCATGTTCTGGTAATTGTAAAAGCATCCAAACAAATCCCAGGAATGGTATCCGCAATCATGATCATACTAACACTACTCCCACAATTATCTTCCGCGATAATATCTGTTCCGATAACTGGTTCCGCTGGAATTTCATTACACTGTGGTGCAATAGAATCAACAGGCATCACGGTAAAGATCGGAGCAATTGTATCTATGACCGAAATGGTTTGGGTTTGGGTTGTCGTATTGCCACAATCATCCGTAACAGTCCAAGTTCTTAAAATGTCTCCTGCTCCATTACAACCGCTTAATCCAGCATTGTCATCTGAAAAAACAGCATTCAATCCAGTAGAACAATTGTCATTTTCATCAGTAACATCGCCAGTGAAGGTTACGGTTAAATTGGTTGTACAATTGGCATCTATAAAGATAGAAATATCTGCTGGAACCGTAAATGTTGGTGTCGTCGTATCTTCAACCGTGATGGTTTGAATTCCGGTTGTGGTGTTGCCGCAAGCATCGGACAAAGTCCAGGTACGGAGAATTGTTCCCGTTCCATTACAAGCTGTAAGTCCCGTGTTATCATCCACGAAAGTGGCTTCTATTCCGGTGCTGCAATTATCGGATTCGTCCGTGACATCTCCGGTGTTGATTACCGAAACATCCACCGTACAATTCACATCTAAACTCAAAGTGACATCTGCCGGAAGCGTAAACGTTGGATCAATTGAATCTTCGACAGTAATCGTTTGTGTTTGGC
>JAHDGC010000119.1:2747-12825 GCA_020627865.1 Saprospiraceae bacterium
CATCCGTTGGAACGGTAAAGGTTGGTATCGTAGAATCTTCTATGGTGATGGTTTGAACGCCTGTTGTAGTGTTGCCACAAACATCAGATAAAGTCCACGTACGCAGAATCGTTCCGGTGCTGTTGCAGCCTGAAAGCGCTGTGTTATCATCCACGAAAGTGGCAGCTATTCCAGTGCTGCAATTATCGGATTCGTCTGTAACGTCTCCTGTGTTGACTACGGAAACATCCACCGTACAATTCACATCTAAACTCAAAGTAACATCTGCAGGAAGCGTAAACGTTGGTGCGATTAAATCTTCAACCGTGATTGTTTGTGTTTGGCTATTGGTATTGCCGCATTCATCCGTTAATGTCCAGGTTCTTAAAATTGTGCCCGTTCCATTACAGCCCGTCAGTCCAGTGTTATCATCAGAATAATTGGCTTCTTGCAAACCGGCAACACAGTTGTCAGACTCATCTACAACATCTCCGGTTACGGTTGGATCAATATTGAGATTACAATTGGCATCTAATTGAACCGTTACATCTGCCGGAACGGTAAAGGTTGGCGTCGTGGAATCCTCAATCGTAATGGTTTGCGTTGCTACAGCAACATTACCGCAAATATCGGATAAAGTCCAGGTACGGAGAATCGTTCCCGTGCCGTTGCAAGCTGTAAGTCCCGTGTTATCATCCACGAAAGTAGCCTCTATTCCGGGGCTGCAATTATCGGATTCGCCCGTGACATCTCCGGTGTTGCTTACAGCAATATCTACCGTACAATTATTATCCAAACTCAAAGTAATATCAGCAGGAACAGTAAAGGTCGGCAGTGTTGTATCTGTAATATTAATGGTTTCGGAACTTGCAGAAGTACAGGCTGCCAATTCTACCATTAGGTTCACAATAAAATCTCCACAACCGGAATAGGTAACATTATGGGGACCAATTCCAGTAGCGGTTTGCGGAATTGCATTAGAACCAAAATCCCAAGTATAAGCTGCACCAGCACCTGCATCATCTGCTATAAATTCATAAGGTCCAAAGCAAGTGCCCAACAAAGTATTGTTAACTGAAGCATTAGGCGGTGTCGGATCATTTAACACAACGGAATTTAAAATGTAAGGAATGGGACAAGTACCATCATTGTTTCTTACAACAACATTATAAGGCCCTGCAGAAAGACCAGAAAAGATATTAGAACTTTGCCAAGCCCCTCCATTCAATTGATATTCAAAAGCACCAATACCACCAGAAGCCATCACGGTAATGGAACCATCCGCCCCACTACACGATGTTGGATCAACAGCGATAACATCATCAATAATTGGGTTTGGAATGACATCTATAGTAACAGCATCTGTTGCCGTACAACTACCATCATCGGAAACGGTCACGGTGTAGGTCGTAGTCACATTACTAGTAACGGAAATTACGGGCGTAGTTTCTCCATTGCTCCATAGGTATACCACATTTCCAACAGCATTTATAATGTTCGCCGTAATATCCACTGTTGTACCCTCGCAAACTGCTCCAGCAGGATTTGCCGTTATGGAAGATATGGTTACTGTTTCACAATCTGGGTCTTCGCAATCCGTAAGACCATCACCATCATCATCTAATGTGTTATCACAGATTTCTGTACAAGGATCTACATGGACACTGACATCATCCGACACGGTACAATTGTTGCCATCCGTGACGGTCACATAATATACGATAGAATCCAAAGGAGTCACTGTAATGGATGGCGTTGTTTCTCCATTGCTCCAATTGTAAGTATAAGCACCTACACCGCCAGTTACATTTGCATTCAAGGTTGCATTGTCTCCGATGCAGATATTTTGATCTGTTGTAATATTACTCAAATCGAGCGCTGGAGGATTGATGACATTTACATCAGTAACAGCCGTACAGCTATTTGCACTTGTCACCGTAACCACATAATTACCAGCAGCGACATTAACCACACTTTGCGTTGTTTCTCCAGAACTCCAGAGATAAGAAAATGGTGCATCACCTCCAATGGTATTCACTTCGATAGTCGCATCCGCAGCATCGGCACAACTTAATCCTTGCCCATTAAAATTGGAAGTCACCAAAGCTGTTGCCATAAAAGGAGCATACAAATCTACGATAACAGAATCGAGTGCCGTACAACTATTGGCATCTGTTATGGTAACATAATAAGTCGTCAAACTTGTTGGATTAACCACATGAGATTGTCCAGTTCCCAGTCCTTGATCCCAAGTGTAAGAATATCCACCAACACCACCGACTCCATTAGCCGTAATGGTCGTACTTTCTCCTATACAAACAAATTGATCCGCTCCGGTATTTACAGACAAAACTGGAGGAGCTGTAATCGTACTGTTGGTAATTGCCGTACACCCATTGGCATCCGTCACCAAAAGGGTATATGTTCCGGCACCGAGACCGCTGATGGTAGGCGTCGTTTCTCCAGTAGACCATTGATACTCGAAAGGTGCTGTTCCATTTGAAATGGTAGCACTCAGACTTCCATCCAAACTATCATTACAGGAAACACCAAAAGTTGTAAAATCTGAATCGACATTAATCGACAATGCAATCTCATCTGGATTTACAATTGTAATATTATCGGTGGCCGTACATCCATTTTCATCAGAAACTGTAACGACATAATTCCCAGCAGTCAAACCAGTAATAACATCGCCCATCATACCATTAGACCAATTGTAATTAAAGCTACCTGTCCCACCTGCGCCTACTGCTGTAAGCCTTGCATTATTCCCATCATGACAATCTAAGGCATTGGAGACACTTAAAGATAAAGTCACAGGCAAAGGCTCTGCAATATTGACCGCAGAAATAGATTGACAACCATTCGCATCGGTAACCGTAACATCATGCACGCCCGGCCCCAAATTGGTTAAAGTAGAAACCGTTTCTCCGGTGCTCCATTGGTAAGTATATGGACTGACGCCACCACTGGCAAAAGCATTGACCGCAGCATCATTGGCTCCAGCACAACTTATATCCTGACCATTATAATTGGAAGTTACAACGGCGTTGGAAGTCAAGATTGGTGGATCAAGAATGACAATACTATCCAATGCCGTACAATTATTCGCATCTGTTACCGTAAGGTGATAGGTACCGGCCGATAAGCCCGTAAGGGATGCCATAGTATCTCCGGTATCCCACAAGTAGGTATACGACCCAACGCCGCCCGATGCTGTTACCTCAATGCTTGCATCAGCAGCGCCGAAGCAGGATAACGGAAGACCATTGTAATCACTAGTAATCGTTATAGATGGATCTGGGGGCGTGGGTTCCGTTAAAGTAACGTCACCCTCAGCCGTACAACCATTGTTATCCGTAACGGTAACGGAATAGGTGCCCGCGGCAAGATTATTAATGGTTGCTGAAGTTTCCCCTGTACTCCAAAGATAGGAATAAGGACTTGCCCCGCCGGTAATGGCAACTACGGCACTTCCGTCTGCAGCACCTTCGCAAGAAATAGGGAAACCATTATAATCTGAAGTAGCTGTTGCCGATGCGGTAAATGCAGTCGGATCAGCAAGGGTAATACTAGCAGTAGCTGTGCAATTATTGTTATCATAAATGGTAACATTATATGTTCCAGCAGACATACCGCTTAAAGTTGGCAATGTCTCTCCTGTATCCCAAAGATAAGTATAGGGAGATATTCCTCCAGTAGCAGATACCGTGATTACCCCTTCTGCACCTCCAACACATAGCACCGGAGCAGCCTCTACAACGGTGGCCACTATAGCTGGTGGTTCCGAAAAAGTTACGGAAGTACTAGCCGTACAATTATTCGCATCCGTAACCGTAACGGTATAAGTTCCTACTCCGACATTAACTAGCAGATTCCCAGATTGACCATTACTCCAACTATAGGAATACGGTATGGTTCCACCCAAACCAGAAGCGGCAGCAATACCATCTAGACTACCATTACAGGAAAGTTGTTCGCCATTAAAATCTGAAATTACATTTGTATAAATTTCCAATACTTGCGGTGCTGTTAAGCTGATAGAAGCGATTGCGGAACAACCATCTACATCTGTTACCGTTACGGAATGAGTACCGCCATCAAGCCCAGAAGTCGATGCCGCTGTACTACCATTACTCCATAAGAAACTATAAGGAGCATTGCCACCAGAAGGGTTCGCAGTTGCCGCACCATTTGAACTATTCAGACAACTGGGTTCGGCATCAATCACAACACCCGGAACAATACTAGAAAGGGTTGTAATGGTTTGGGTTTCGACATCGGTATTGCCACAATAATCTGTAGCCGTAAAAGTTCTGTATATTTCGGTAACACAACCAACCGTGTTGCTGGTTTCTGTCATGGAAACATCAGCGGAAGCAATACAATTATGGTCTGCCCCTACGCCACCATCTAGGCAAGCTTCCCTGACCATAAGTTCTCCAATGCTCAGGTATGCATTTGTACTATTTCGCTGAATTCTAATATATCTTCCAGTGGTGTTAATATCAATAACAGAAGGCCTTTCCACAACTGACGGATAGTAAATAGCGGTAACACCTGATTGGTTTTGTGTCGCTGTAATATCGGTAGAAGTAAAAGGTGTTTCTGAAACAAAAACATAGAAAAATGAAAGTCTATCGGGACAACAATCGTAACGATTAAACAATAAAATTTCATCAATGGCCTCTACCGCTCCGAGATCCACTTCCCACCAAGGGTAGTCTTCTCGCTTGGTATGCGTGATGGAACCATTAGTATATATCCCATCCAAAATTCCATCTACAGCCCTAGAAGCATCACCACCGAAATCAGTCGAAGATTGCGTTGCCGGCTTATTGATCGCCAGATTCACTCCGGAGATACAGGGCACATCCGGAATGCTATCTGCAGAAATGGTCACATCAATAGGAATCCCAAACAATATAGGCCCGACGGTATCTCGAACGACAATGGTTTGGGTTTGGCTAAATTCGTTACCACAATAATCTGTCGTCACCCAAGTTCTAACAATAGTAAAATCAGTGTTAGAGCATAGGTCAGGGCCATTTTGCGTAGAAGTTTCAGAGAACTCGATATCGGCAATACAGTAAATGAGATTAAAATCTGCAATAGAAGTCCAAGGGTTACCATTTACCTCTGAAAGTGCCCTTAGCCTGACATATCTTGCAGAATTGGCAGGGAAGGTATCGGACTTCTCCTCCAAGCTATATGTCCATGTACCGGAGGAGATCATATCCCAATTGGAACCATCCATAGAAGTATAAAATTCATAATCACCGATGTGGCCGTTCGCATTGAATTGCCTTGGTGTCATTACAAACCCCGTGATATCAAAAACATTCCCAAGGTCAATTTGAACCTCATGTGGAAGCGGATCCCCTCCCGTACCACCTCCGGTACATTTTAAATATTCAATACCGTAGATGATAATATCTCCGGCATCATTATTTGTAATCGGCGCATTTGTTACGCCCGAAATATTAAAAGTCGCCCTATCTAAATAAACATACCGAGTATCCATCGTTGTCACGATAACCGATCTTGTCGGGCTAGTCGTTCCACCATCAGAAGAGCCATCAGAGAAAATAGTACTATTATAAGTATAATTCGCTCCGGCAGTTCCTCCAAAATCAGATTCTGCAACAAGTAATTCAGCCGTTCTTCCAGCAGGATCCCCACTCATTGCAGAATGATCCCATACAATAGTATAAGGTTCTCCAGCAGGAATCGTCACGCCCAAATCCAAAATGATGTACTTATCATTTGCAAAGATAAAAGCGCCATCCATACCCGGCACTCCAAGGGCATTAAAGCCATTTCCTAGGCTGGTGTTATCAGAAATTACCGCGAAAGCATTCCCATTAATAGGTGTAAAACCAGTGTTACATTGACAGGCCCCACCAAAAGGAGCAGCATTAGAAGGACAGCCCCCCGTACCTGGTGTAGAATACATAGAGTGCCAGAAGGAATAAATGTCGTCATCTATCATATTTGCGACGAGGCCATTTTCTGCTGCGGTCTCTTCACTATCCACATAAGAAATGGTCCAGTCATATCTCGGGACAAGTCCTGTTTGTAGACAAGTATCCATAAAAGGCGCACCGATGACATAACCATCACAAGAAATCGTTACATCTGTAGGCGCGATTACCGGAGAAGGATCGACTCCTTCTAAAACAGGGAAGGCCACTTCCGAAACCAATGTTTTGAGATTGTCCGTGATGTATGCCTTATTATTAATAAAGCTTGGATTATCAATATTTTCTATGACGGCCTTAAACTGGAATAAAATAGAATCCTCAGGCAAAACGATAGAAGGATGATTATACCCATTTTCATCAAAGGGGAATATAGTACTGGTATTTTCATCATCCATGATGCTGGTCAGATTTACCATATTTAAGGCGATACTAGAGTTCGGAAGATAGGACAAACCATCCGGCAACGTGTCCAGTATGTTAAGTGATCCAGTTGATAAGGGTAACGCTCCAGTGTTGGTGACTTTAATGGTATAGGTAATTTCATCACACTCATCGAACAATCCGTTTCCGTTAAAGTCTTTTGTGAGATCAACACACTTCGCCGTAGCAAATGGGATACCATTGGGCAGACCTGTCCCAAGGTCAATTCCGGGCGAACCAGGTGAAGCCGTGGAGGGATCTTCTCCATAGGCACCAGCAATCACGGCATCACTATCATCGCAGACCCAGATTCGCATACCCGTTTGATCGCCATCCGGATCATAAATTTTTAACAAACCCAATTCTGGGATAGAAGTAGAATAATCATATGAAGTTCCATAGATGTCGGTATTGGTACCGCCATCACCGTTGTAATCTACACAAATCTGAATGTTGTTGCCGGAGTACACACTACCATTAGGATGATCTGCCGTTAACCAAATAGGAGAAGAATTTTCGGTCGTATCGACTGTAGGATCATGCCCTGGCGCAAAAGACACCAGTGTAATTTGTGCAGTTGCTTGATTCGCAGGCACCAATGCAAACCCCCAATCGAAACCTGAATTGTTATTGGCATCAATCTCCGGATCAGAATCGACGGTACAAACAGCATAGAACATCTCTCCGGTGGTCGTATAGAATTTTGTACCAAAACCTTCCGGCACCTGAAAATAGCCTGTACTTCTGCCACTAACAGATATGGTAGTTGCTACACCTCCACTTCTTTCCATATACACTTGAATAGTAGCTGGGTTAGGATTATAGATATGTACATAAGAAGGATGATTAATCCCTGGGTCTGATAGTTCTGTTCCATTATTCAGTGTCGACACCGGGTTATAATATGCATCAGACCAATCCTGTGTCGGCTTTAAGGTAAAGAAGCGAGACTCAAAAATACTACAGACATCCCCAGTTATCAAATGTACCTGAACAGGTGTACTGGCATTAACGGTTCCTCCGGCAAAAATACCGCCAGGGATGTGATGTGATTCTCCTTGTTGAAGCGTAAGGGTGTAACTACTACTTCCGGTGGGATCTACCGTAATTGTCGTGTTATTCTCTCCAGCCATAATGATGGCACTGGTATATTCAAACATTCCGTTTACATCTCTGTTTTCTCCTACAGGAAAAACGTAATTGGTTCCCCAAGCGTTGGTTGGGTACACCTCTAAGGCTCCGGCAAGTAAGGTATTCGTTGCGGAAGCCCATGCCAGCCTTGTAAGGGCAAGATTTCCCCGACTGGCAACCTTGTCTCCTCCATCGAAATCCAGTACAGCTTGTCGAGTAGTAGACTCCACAGCATTATCCAAAATAATATTATCTGCCGCACCCAATATATCAATAGTAAAGCCAGGAGGCATACCATTTGTGGGATCATTATCTCCCCAGATTTCTGTTGTAGGTTGAATCGGGAAATTCAAATTTGGTTCGTAACCATCTTCCCAGTGATCGAAGAATATCATGGTGTTGTCTTCTACAACTCCAATAGAAATATAGGTCTGAACCGGATCAATAGGGCTATAACTGACAATATTGCAGCTTATATCATAAATGTCTTGCAAAGCATCCAATATTTGATCTTCTGGTCCCGGTATAAAGTAGGTTTCGATAAAAGAGGTTGCTGTATTTTCCCCTGAGCAAAAATTCAGCGATGGGTTTAGCCCGACAATTCCTCCCCCGGCAATCAACTCCACATCTTCTGTACTGATACAATTCTGATTATAGTATCTGACTTCTACAGTGTAGTTCCCTGCGGGTAGATTGTTGAACAAAGTACTGGACTGCCAATCGGTTAGCCCAGGGATTCGGTATAATGCTGCAATTCCATTTCCGGTAGCATCAATCAAAAGGCTACCATCATTGCTGGTTGCATTTGTTGGATTAATAATGGTAATATTCGTAATCGTTGGAGCAACCGGATCCCCTACTGTAGCAGAGATTGGCACCGTACTACAGGTTCCGATCGCATTCCTCACATATATTGTATGTACCCCTGCACTTAGTCCCGTAAAAGCATTACTCGACTGCCAGTTAATGCCATCCATAGAGTATTCATATCCTCCGATACCACCAACAGCGAACACCAAAATGATACCATCGTTCACCCCACAATCTGAAGGTGGGTTAGAACTGTAGGTAATGGAAATAGGTGGCGGATTTTGCAACATAACACTGACGACCTCCTGACAATTATTTGCATCCGCAATAGTAACAATATGCTCCCCCGCCCCCAAACCTGTAGCAGTTTGAGTAGTCTGCCCGTTTGTCCACAAATAAGTATAACCCCCTACCCCACCAAACGGTGTAACTTCTGCTGTCCCGTCAAAAGCTCCAACACAACTCAACTCAAATCCCAGATAATCAGAAGTAACCACAGCCGTAGCCCCAACAGATTCTGGGTCTACAATGGATACTGTAGCGATATTATCACAGCCCAATGCATCTGTTACTGTAACGGAATAATCGCCTGCCGGAACATTAAGTAAATCCCTAGTTGTTTGACCATTGTTCCACATATAAGTAAGCGGCGGTAAAACATTGGCAGCAAAAACACGGGCATTACCATCAGACGCTCCCGGACAAGAAACATCTTCCCCATTATAATCCGAAGTCACAAAGGCATTCAGGGAAACTCCCGCAGGGTTTTGTAAGGTTATTGTTTGTGTTCCCTCACAATTATTCCCATCGGTAATGGTTACCGTATAAGTACCGACCGTTACCCCCAATAAATTCTGGCCTACCTGCCCATTACTCCAAACATAGGAAAATGGCATCGGCGCATTTGTCGCAACTGCACGAGCTGTACCATCAGAAGCCCCTACACAACTTACATCTTCCCCATTGTAATTACTGGTTACTTCTGTAAAAATATTCATACCAGGCGGTTCTTGTAAATTTAATGTTGCAATATCTTGGCAACCATTGGCATCTGTAACCGTTACCCGATAAAAACCATCACCTAAACCGGAAATATCCGCCGTACTTGCACCTGTATTCCAATTATAAATATAACCGGGCGTACCACCGGAGATGGAAACACTCAATGCACCGTCACTGTATCCTCTACAACTGATCGCCTCCCCATTATAATCAGAAGCAATATTGATGGTTGCCACCAAATCATCTGGCGCTGTCACCACTATGGAAGCAATGTCATAACAACTATTCGCATCAACAACGGTTACATAATAAGTACCCGCAGGCAGATTGTTATTATTTTCCGTGTATCTAAAGTTGTTCCAATAAAAATTATATGGCGCTGTTCCGCCAGAAACATTTGCAGAAATATCAGCATCATTTTCACCAAAGCAGGAAATATCAGCTCCATTGAAATCTGTCGTTACAATAGGATTTAAAGTAACCTCATCCGGCTCGACCAAGGTAATACTTTCGCTGGTTGTACAACCATTGTCATCTGTTATGGTTACACTGTAGGTTCCTGCCGAAAGGTTATAAATAAAAGAACTGGTATGCCCCGTGCTCCAACTGTAAGTATAGCTCCAGGAATTTGTCCACCAATTCCAAGAAGCAGTTCCTCCTGTCGGGATAGCGTAAATATACCCGTCTGATGCACCATTACAACTGATGGCACTACCGTTAAAATCAGAGATAATACTAATGGTAACATC
>JAHDGC010000979.1 GCA_020627865.1 Saprospiraceae bacterium
ATTGGAAATATTTTTCTCCGGAGCTTTGCTTACCCTTGGTGTTGTCGGGGCATCCTTAATTATGCTATTTAATTTGATAGAGTCTTATCATGTATTGAAAGCGGGAGATGCCAGAGATATTAAGGAAAAAGCAGAAAAACAAGCAAAAGTTCAGGTAGCCTAGATGCGACAGGCACAATTAGTAAAGCAATTTGCAAAGGCGCAGGTTTCTGCTTTTGTGGGTGGCATAGTGGACTACCTCGTTATGCTGTTTTTTACAGAAATCGTGGGGTTTCACTATGTCATATCTATTGGAATTGGCGGTGTAATTGGAGCCATTTGTAATTTTACACTCAACCGATACTGGGCTTTTGATAGTACAGAGACATCTAGTAGGGGGCAACTGCAAAAATTTGTCTTTGTAGTTTTCGGCAGTATCTTGTTGAAGTCGTTAGGGACTTCATGCCTGACAGAAATAATAGGGATTGATTACAAAGTATCTAGGTTGATAACGGATGCTTTTGTCTCTTTTGGCTTTAATTTTTTATTACAAAAATATTGGGTTTTTAGAAAATAACGATTGAGTAAATGCGGTGCTACTCTTTTTTCTTTTTAGAAAATTTCCCTATTTTCTCATATTTCTTGATCCGATTCTTTTTCAACTCTTTTGCGCTCAAAGGAAGAAGGGCATTAATTTCTTTCTTGAGGTGTTTTTTCAACATCTTAGCCATATCTTCCGGAGCAGCATGTGCGCCCCCGAGTGGCTCCTTAAGAATACCATCAATCAAACCAAAATCCAGCATATGATCAGCCGTAAGTTTAAGTGCTTCGGCAGCTTTCTGCTTGTGATCCCAACTGCGCCACAAAATAGAGGAACATGATTCTGGAGAAATAACAGAATACCAAGTATTTTCCATCATATATACGCTATCCCCCAAACCAATACCTATCGCTCCGCCAGAAGCGCCTTCCCCGATGACAACACAAACAATCGGAACATCAAGCTTGGCCATTTCAAATAAATTACGGGCGATGGCTTCGGCTTGCCCTCGCTCTTCGGCCTCAATACCTGGATATGCACCCGGTGTATCAATAAGGCAAACAACAGGCATCTTAAACTTTTCCGCTAATTTCATAAAGCGGAGTGCCTTCCGATATCCCTCTGGGTTAGCCATACCAAAATTACGATAAGCCCTCATTTTAGTCGTTTCTCCTTTTTGGTGGCCAATAAACACGCAGTTAATATTATCCAGTGAACCTATACCCCCGACAATAGCCTTATCATCTGCAAAGTAGCGATCTCCATGCAGTTCGATAAACTTTTTACACATCTGATTAATATAAAACAAAGTATAAGGACGCTCAGGATGACGAGACAATTGTACTTTTTGCCAGCCAGACAGGTTGTCATATATTTCTTTGGTTGTTGTCTTAATCTTATTTTCGAGTTCGTTGATTTTATCCGAAACATCAATTCCTCCAAGCTCACCAACCTGCTTGATCTTATCTAATTGCTCGTATAAGATTTCAAGCGGTTTTTCGAAGTCTAAAAAAACCATAAAATTCAATGTTTTGATGATCCTATAGACACAAAATAGTGCCATAGCAGTGCATCCTGCTGCAAGTTTAGAAAACGGTTTTATATGAAAAAGCCATAAAACTAGGCCTTTGGGCGATATAAGTCCACAAAATTAACAAAACGAATTATGGAACCCGCCAAAGTAAGGTTTTTTTTATAAAAAAAAATAAATATCTATGCCATTCCAAATATCATTGTACACGGAAGAATTGCTATGAATTATATAACACCACGTTCTGCCGATTAAAAAAATAGCCTAAATAGGCATAACAATATACCGAAAATGAGAAATAATAAGTTTTTTTTAATTTTTTTTCCAAAAGTATTGACTCTTTGAAAAAATGGACATATATTTGCACTCGTTGATGTGATATTAAACATCAATTTGAGACAAATAAGTTAAATTGTTTATCTCTAAGGTTCGGTAGTTCAGCTGGTTAGAATACCTGCCTGTCACGCAGGGGGTCG
>JAHDGC010000120.1 GCA_020627865.1 Saprospiraceae bacterium
TGTTAGAGCATGTTGGGGAATTGGTCTTTAGAGCCTGTCTGCCACAGGCAGGCGAAAATAGTCAATTTTTTGATTAGACAAGCCTGCCTGGCAAGCCACGCAGACAGGGCGCGAAAAACGGAGTTATGCCGTAGCATAATGAGTATTTTCGCAACGCAGGATAATCGAAAAAGTGGCACCTGCCTGCGTGTCCGCAAGGACAGGCAGGTTCGCAGTTCAATTATTAATTTCCCAACATGAACTTAATTAATTTAATCCAATCATATTTATAACAATTGGGATAGGGTTTACCCTACTATTAAATCAATCTTTATATGACGGTGAGATGGGTTAGTAAACGAAAAAGAATAAGTTCTACCACAGATAGCACGGATACACACAGATTTCGCCACAGGTTTTTCACGTACTAAGGGAATCTGTGAAAAGAATCTGTGTACATCTGAGTAATCTGTGGTGCGAAAAGATGAACACAGATTACGTTTTATACAATAGTCTTTATTCACAAAAATTGTTTATGCATTAAAAATGATCGTTTTTTCAATGATAAAAGCCCCCTACCGCAACAAAGTCACATCACCCGAATAATTTTCGGACAAGCCATCCAGAAAATCAACTTCGATCATATAAACATAAACCCCAGGATTGAGCAAGCGGCCATCATAGAAACCATTCCAAGCGATGTTGGAATTGGGCGGAAAATTTCTGGCCTCGAAGACGACGGTTCCCCAGCGGTTGTATACGGTAAATCTTCGGATGATTTCAATGGCGTTGTCGCTTTGAATGGTGAATAGGTCGTTGACGCCATCATTATTCGGGGTAAAAATATTGGGAATGTAAATTTTTCTTTCGTTTAAAACTTGCAAGGTCATGGTAGCGGTATTGCTGCAACCGGTTAGGGTATCCAACACACTCAAGGTGTAGACACTTGTGGTGGTGGGACGGAACCAAGGCTGGGCACAATCATCACAACTCATGGCCGTTGTCGGTGTCCAAGTTAGGATAGCGTTTGGAGTGTTGATATAAGCCCCTATAAGAATGCTGTCTCCTAACACGACTTCTTCGCTTTTTGGCAAATCTATCACCACCGGATCAGGAGCCGTAATGAAGAATTCCGTTTCTTCTTGGCAACCATTAGCATCTTCTATAAATAAGGTGTGGCGACCCGGTTCTAAATCAGAAAGAATGGGATTAGGGATATAATTCTCCCCATCAACGGAATACACGTAAGGCCCGACGCCACCAGAAATGGTGTCTACAAACACGGTTCCGTACTCCACCTGATTGAAGCAATTGATGTCTTCTGTGGAAATATCATAGTAAACTGCTTCCGGTTCCTCTACAGTGATCACCGTTTCGGCAATACAGCCATTTTGATCGGTTACCACAAGCGTGTATGTTCCGGCACCTATATTTTCTAACACACTATTTTCAACACCATTATCCCATGCATAATCAAATACGGAACCTGTTCCGCCTGTAGGAGATAGCGTTGTAACAATCGCATCCGTTTCGCCATTGCAACTGACTTCCTGCTCCACTATAGCAGCTACGGCCAAGGGCGCATCGGGTTGACTTATCACAACAGAAACGATGTCTTCGCAGTTATCTGCATTGGTTACCGTAACATCATATTGCCCAACACTCAAATTACTGGCTTCTGCGGTGGTTGCTCCGTTGCTCCAAAGGTAGGCGATCGGTGTTCCATTGGTGGTAACCGCAGCAATGCCATCGGCACCATTGTAGCAGGAAACGGGAGTGATTTCTGTTGCTTGCGCAATAAATTCTTCCGGTTCCGTAACACTATATTCGTAAGTTTGTGCACAATCATTGGCATCCGTGACAAGTACGGAAAATGTGGTGTTTGCACAAAGATTCGAAAATTCAAGATCAGCAGTAGTTGCGTTCCCATCAATAGAATAAGGTGCCGTTCCTCCAGTAATTTCAAGATTTACGATACCATCGCAAAAACTATAACAAGATGCATTCGTTTGTGATACTTGGACAATTTCTAACGGCTCCGGCTCCGTGACCTCAACGGTATAGGTGGCTTCTACTAGGCCATTTTCAAAATAAATAGTATAAAGGCCGGCCGGCAAATCTGACGCTGTAATCATTTCATTTTCAGAATTAATGACACCGTTTCCGGTAAAGTTATTATCATCAGTATACCAAGTATAATTGTATGGCAAAATACCATTGTAAGCACTAAAACTGAAACTACCGTCGGAATCTCCGTTGCAATTGAGGGCATCACCAACCACATCCACCAAAATTTCCAAGGGGAAAGCCATGTACAAGCAGCCTTCAATGGTACAGCCAATTTCATCTGTCACCGTAACACAGTACGTTTCTCCACCCGTAAGTCCAATAGCCATTTCGGTGGTTTGGCCATCAGACCAGAGGTAAGTATAATTTTCAGAACCACCAACAGGTTGCGCAGATAACACACCATCGGCAATACCTTCATCTGTGGCTTCTGTTGCCACGACAACAGCTAAAGTTAATGCTTCTTGTACCAATAATGTGGTACTGATGATGCTATCGCAACCGTTGAAAGCTATTAAGGTATCTTGATAACTGCCACTTTCTGTGTAAACAGAATTTCCAGCAGAAACAGATTCTCCTGCACAGACGGTAGTATCTATATTGGTAAAACTATGCGGCAGAACAGTGAGCATTCCGATAATCGTAGAATCGCAACCTGTGAACGCCGTAGCTACCTCAGAGATTAACCCAGTAGTATTGTAAGTTTGGCCGTTTACGACAATGCTTTCTCCATCACAAATGATCTCATCAAATTGGGTAAGTACCTCATCCCTTACTGTTAGACTTCCGATAATGGTAGAATCGCAGCCAGCGAAGGAAACGGCTAGTTCATCAATGGTTCCTGTGGCATCATAAATCTGACCATTGATGAGAATGCTTTCGCCAAAACAGACTATAGTGTCAATGCTAGTCACAAGGGGTTCAGGCTCCACGACCAGAACTTCCTGTATGAAAAAGAAGCCTTCACTTTCGGTCACGGAAATAGTATACGTTCCTGGAACTAAATCCGTTAACAACGCTGTTCCTCCATCTGTGTCTACTGTTCCATTACCCAATGCTGGGCCATAATCAATGCCCCATTCATAGGTATAACCTGCAACACCTCCCGTTATGGCAAAATCCAACACACCGTTGACATCACCATTACAAGCTAAAGTATCATTAACCACATCAATAGAAACATAACCCGGATACGCAACCGTGATACAAGAAATGTCTTCACAGTTATTACCATCCGTAACCGTAACGCAATATTGCCCCCAAGGCAAATCGCTAATCACAGGCGTTGTTTCGCCATTATTCCAAGCAATCGTATAATCAGTATCCCCACCTGAAATCATTACAGAAGCTGAACCATCAGTATCCATTTCCGAACTGGCCATTTGATCTTGGATAGCTGTCGCGTTAAGTTCTTCCCAAACGACCAAATCCGTAGTGATGGTACTGTCACAACCATTCGCTGCCATTACAATATCCTCATAAATTCCGGTATCATAATAAACGGAATTGGCAACGACAATAGAATCACCGCCACAGATGAAGAAGCTTTGGTCAAAAGATGGTCGGGGTAAAAGATTGAGCTGGCCAGTCACGATGCTGTAACAACCATCATCAAGGCGAACCGTATCATCTACAGGGCCATCTAGATAAAACAATCCGTCTCCGTATACGATTGTATCGCCATCACAAATCGTTTCCTGTAGGTCATACATATTGGAAAAACCTAAATCTTCAATGGTCAATTGAAATAAGCCCCTAAAATCAATACCGGAGCCATCGAACAAGACCCAGTAGTTCGCTCCCGCTTCCAGACAGTTTCCAGTGATAGATTCATCAAAATTGCCACCTGTCCATGAACTGGTAACCTCCAGAAAGTTGCCACTACAGGTATTATCATCGGTATAAAAAAGGGCTAGCTGCCCATCTACCGGATCAACAGCATCATTAGATGTTGCCGTGATGGTTACATTACCAGAAGGTGGTGCCTGAAATTGGTGCCAAACCGTATATTGCAGATCAAAGGCAGCAGCGTCTGCATCTCCAGCAGCAGTTGCACACCAATTCGTCTGCAAATCAGAAGTTTGCAACATACCGCCATCCGGAACCGGCCCGAGATCATCGGCATCACAAGCCAAATCACCCGGAACATCGATATCAAACAATTCAAATTCAAGCCCGAAGATACCTTCAACATAAGCGCCCCCGTTTCCACCACCATCAATCAAAAGAAAATATCGGGTATCACTATCCAAACACCCCAATTCCAGCACCTCATCATCATCAGCTACATTAAAGGCACTTCTAACCAAAGATAAATCCCCCGTACAATCCCCTGTTGAAGACTCAAATACAGCCAGTTGCATGCCTATAAAGTCACCCGTATTTTCTGGATCGCTTTGGCCAGTAATTCTGACATAAAATTCGGGGATCGCCGGTGTCATAAAAGTAAACCAAACGCCTTGGTCGTTATTCCATCCAAAGGAAATAGGTTGTTGAAATTCATTGATATTATCCGCACAAATATTACTGTAAATACCCATAGAGGCATCACCATAAGTATTATTAGATAAAAAACCTCCCAAATCAGTAGCATCACAAATATTGTTATTACTGGCCAAAATGGAGGCATCTGTTTCTATGGTAAAATTGACAGATCCCGCAGAACTTAAGCCATTTGGCAAACTTAAGGTGTAATTCGCACTTTCCCCAGGCAATGGAATTACAAAATCATCACAAATGGTTTCCACACATTCTTCTGTGACCTGATTACAAGGGATACCATCCTCATCATATCCTTTAAAGCAAACTTCAATCGTTGCCGGAATATCATCGGGGCAAGTATACTGCTGATTATATTGCATATATGGTGGATCGACATAACACAATCCTAAAAAGGAAGGATAGATTTCCCAATATTGGTTATCAATATTCACCTGCCAGATACCACCGGGTGTACCGATAATATCAGAGCATGTTGTGGTAGAATTACCAGATTCTACAGTAACACGAACACCAATTTGCGAAAATGTGTTGAAAACAGTTGCGAAAAGCAAACAAATGATTAGATTTACCCTTGGTATGGTAAATGGGGAGAAACGGTTTTGAAGTCTCATTACGGGAAAGTGATAACGTTTTTGTTTTGTAAAGATACAAAGGATAGTTAGCTTAAAGCTAACCATTAGCTTTGCCATTATTCTTTATACTGACTGAAAAAACACCTTAGTTTATTGTGCTCAGATCATAATATGTTTAACAATTAAACGAATATTAACGTTCATTCGCTTTGTGTTAAACAAAACTTAATGGTTTTTATATACTAACATACATTCCCGTAGAAACGCAATGCATTGCGTTTCTACGGGAATTACATAAATTAAAATAAAAAACATCTTATGAAATCATTGGTTTTAGATGGGATCAATAAAGCTCTGGAATATCGGTCATATGGAGAAGCTGTACCGCAAGATGGGGAGGTTTTGGTTCAGGTAAAAGCGGCAGCATTGAACCATCGGGACGTATGGATCACCAAAGGGATGTATCCGGGCTTGCAATTTCCTTGTGTATTGGGTTCAGATGTTGCGGGATTACATAAAGAAAGAGCTGTTGTAATTAATCCAAGTTTTAACTGGGGAGATAATCCTGCCGTGCAGGATATGTCGTATAATATTCTGGGACTTCCGAGAGATGGCGGGTTTGCAGAATATGTTAGCGTTCCGGAATCACATCTATTTGATAAACCTGCCCATTTGACTTGGACACAAGCTGCGGCATTGCCCTTGGCCGGATTAACAGCTTATCGAGCATTGTTTAGTCGGGCGAATTTGAAATCTGGAGAAAAAGTTTTAATTTCCGGCGTCGGAGGCGGTGTCGCTTTGTTTGCTTTTCAATTTGCACTAGCGGCAGGGGCTGAAGTTTATGTTACATCTAGTTCTGAGGAAAAGATTGCCAAAGCGATTGAACTAGGCGCTAAAGGAGGAGCGAATTATAAGGACGAAGCATGGCATAAAAATTTTGTTCAACAATATGATGGTGTAGATGTCATTATAGATAGTGCGGGAGGAGAAGGCTTTAAAAGCTTAATTTTCGTAGCAAACCCTGGAGCCAGAATTGCCATATATGGTGGATCAAGGGGAAAAATGCCCCCGATTTCACCGCAGATTCTTTTTTGGAAACAATTGAGTATTTTAGGTTCTACAATGGGACATGCTGCGGAGTTTTCGGATATGGTGGATTTTGTTGCCAAGCATAAAATTATCCCGGTTATTGATCGTGAGTTTCCTATTGAAGATGCTGGTGCAGCTTTTGAACGGATGGAGAAAGGGTTGCAGTTTGGTAAGATTGTTTTGCAGGTGGAGAGTGGAGAGTAGAGACCGCTGGCGCTGCGAGAATAGAGATCAGACGCTGCGCTGCTTGTTTCTTGGGTATGGGAAAAGAACTTTATCTCTCACCCATTCTCAAGATATTTTTATTTGTAGCAAATACATTATTTTCTTTTTTTAATTTTTACTTGTTATGTCCAAGACAAAACGTTTTAAAAAAATTCTAGTTGCCAATAGAGGAGAAATCGCAATTAGGGTATTGAGAGCCGCTTCCGAATTGGGTTTACGCACGGTTGCGATATATACATATGAAGATCGGTATTCCTTGCACCGATATAAGGCCGATGAATCTTATCAAATTGGCCCAAATGATGCTCCCTTGAAACCTTATCTTGATATAGAAGAAATTATCGCCGTTGCTAAAAGAAACGCAGTAGAAGCTATTCACCCTGGATACGGGTTTCTTTCGGAGAATGTAAATTTTGCACGACGATGCCAAGAGGAAGATATTATTTTCGTGGGACCAAGCCCGGAGGCTATGGAAAAGTTAGGGGATAAAGTACAGGCCAAGACGCTTGCCCGAAAACTTAGCATTCCGCTAATCGAAGATAGTAAAGCAAACTTGACCAGCCTGAAAATCGCCCTGTCAGAAGCCAATGATATTGGATATCCAATAATGGTAAAGGCTGCTGCAGGCGGTGGCGGTAGGGGTATGCGTGTTGTGAGAGATGAAAGTCAATTGAAAAAAGCATTCTCGGAAGCTCGCAACGAAGCAAAGGTTGCATTTGGAGACGATACTGTTTTTCTAGAAAAATACATTGAAAACCCCAAGCATATCGAGGTTCAGATTTTAGGCGATCATTATGGGAATATCGTCCATTTATTTGAGCGGGATTGTTCTGTACAAAGACGGTTTCAGAAAGTAGTGGAGATTGCCCCTTCTGTAGGATTACATAAAAAAACAAGGGAGAAGCTTTATAATTATGCACTAAAGATAGCGAGGAATGTTGGCTACTACAATGCCGGAACTGTAGAGTTTTTAGTAGATGCCCAACAAAATATTTACTTTATAGAGGTTAATCCTAGGATTCAGGTAGAGCATACCATTACAGAAGAGATTACAGGCATTGACATTGTCCGTTCTCAGATTTTAATCGCGATGAGTTACCCCCTCTCCCATCCTACTATTTTCATCAAAGACCAAGAAGACATCAAGCAAAATGGTTTTGCCATTCAATGTCGGATAACGACGGAAGACCCGAGTATGGACTTCAAACCAGACTATGGCACCCTCATCGCATTCAGGAATGCAGGTGGATTTGGGATCCGGCAAGATTCCGGCAGTGCTTATGCCGGCTCTAAAATTTCTCCGTTTTTTGACAGTATGCTGGTCAAGTTAACGGCTAAGGGACGCACCTTAAAAGGAGCCAGTGAACGGCTACACCGTGCACTGACCGAATTCCGCATACGTGGTGTTAAGACGAATATTAGTTTCCTGTTGAATTTATTGAATAATGAAACTTTTCAGGAAGGTAAAGTAACCGTTAATTTCATCGCTGATAACCCACAATTACTGGAATCTCGACGGTCTTTAAATCGCGGAACTAAAGTGTTGGGTTTTCTAGGAAAAATTATTGTGAATGGCAATCCAGATGTAAAGTTTGTTGATAAAAATAAAGTTTTCCGGACACCGATTATTCCAGAGTTCGACCAGTTTCAAGCCCCTCCAAAGGGAACCAAAGATTTACTGAATGAGTTAGGACCGGATCAATTTGTAGAATGGTTAAAAAAAGAAAAAGCCATTCATTATACCGATACGACTTTCAGGGATGCCCACCAATCTTTGTTGGCCACCCGTGTCAGGACGCATGACTTGATTAAGGTAGCGGAGAGCTTTGCACATAATCATCCAGAGGTTTTCTCTATGGAAGTTTGGGGCGGTGCCACCTTTGATGTAGCCCTACGGTTTTTGAAAGAATGTCCTTGGAAACGATTGGAGTTGTTGCGGGAGCAAATTCCCAACATCCTGTTACAGATGTTGCTTCGGGGTTCTAATGCTGTTGGATATGCCGCCTATCCAGACAACCTCATTGAGAAATTTATTGAGAAATCTTGGGAGAGCGGCATAGATATTTTCCGGATATTTGATTCCCTCAATTGGGTCGAGGCCATGAAGGTCAGTATCAATACGGTAAAAGAAAGAACCAATGCCCTGGCCGAAGCTTGTATTTGTTATAGCGGAGACATTACCGATCCCAAACGAACAAAGTATACCCTTCAATACTACCTTGACCTTGCCAGACAACTGGAAGATGCCGGCGCACATATCATCGGCATCAAAGATATGGCTGGGCTATTGAAACCGGCGGCGGCGGCCTTACTTGTTTCGGAATTAAAAAAGGCGGTGGATATTCCACTCCATTTACATACCCATGACACCTCATCTATTCAACCGGCCACTTATTTCAATGCGATCAATGCTGGCGTCGATGTCGTTGATGTTGCCTTAAGTTCCATGTCTGGATTAACCTCTCAACCAAACTTTAATTCCATTGCGAGTATGATGGTTGGCCATGAAAGGGAAAATCCAATTGTTCTAGATTCGCTAAACCAATACTCTAATTATTGGGAGGCTGTTCGGGAATATTATTATCCCTTCGAAACAGAGCTTAAGGCAGGGACGGCAGAAGTTTACAAACATGAAATTCCGGGTGGACAATATTCCAACCTAAGGCCACAAGCCAGAGCGTTGGGTCTTGAGGATAAATTTGAAACGATTAAAGAAAACTACAAATCCGTAAATGAATTGTTTGGTGATTTGATAAAAGTAACCCCTTCCTCAAAGGTGGTTGGCGATATGGCCATGTTCATGACCTCTAATGGCCTGACCAAAGAAGATGTATTGGAACGGGGCGATACTATTTCTTTTCCGGATAGTGTAAAGGCATTTTTCAGAGGAGATCTTGGTCAACCGCATGGTGGTTTTCCGAAGGCATTACAGAAGATGGTTTTAAAAGGGGAAAAGCCTTACGAAAACCGACCTAATGCCCACATGGAGCCTATTGATTTTGAAAAAGAATTCGAAGTTTTTCAACAAACCTTTGACAAATATACCCATTTCAGGGATTTTCTTTCTTACAAACTCTATCCAAAAGTTTTTAAAGATTATTACGAACATTTTGACAAATATGGTGCCGTACGACATTTGCCCAGTCCTGCATTTTTCTATGGACTCAAAGAAAATGAAGAGGTTATCGTACAGATTGCTCCTGGGAAAACCTTGTTGATTAGGTATCTCAATAAATCTGCCCCTGATGAAAAAGGTATCGTAACCGTTTTCTTTAAATTAAATGGCCAAACGCGTTCTGTAGAAGTAAAAGATAGAAACGTAAAAACGGAGGTTGTCACGCATAAAAAAGTAGCAAACCCGGGAGATATAGGCACCCCACTTCAAGGAAGTTTATCAAAGATTTTGGTAAAGGAAGGTCAGAAAGTTGCCGCCAATGCTCCTTTATTCATGATAGAGGCTATGAAAATGGAAAGTACGATTACCGCACCTAAAGCCGGCACAATCGTAAAAATTCATTTAAGTGAAAAGACGATGGTGGAGCAGGATGATTTGATTCTGGAGCTGGCAAGTGAGTGATTAATTGCTGTTTACACGGCTATAGGTTTACTAAACTTCTGCTTTTAATTTTTCTGGACGAACCAACCGATTTGTTGTATAAGCAAGTCTCCTGCCTATGCGTGGGTTAGTAAGCCTTGTCCACATGGGATTGTTTAGAGCCATTAATTCTCTACCTCCCTTCTAAAATCTTTAGCAGAACTTTCATTAGAAAAGTAAGTCACCATCAATTCTTCAATCACTTCTTCTGATAAAGGTTTACTAATGAAACCTGAAAGTGCTTCTATTTTTTCTGCACGTTCAATATCCTTTATGTTACTGGAAGTAGAAAGCATCATTAAAACACTGGCACTCGGCGACTTTGATATATCCAACTCCTTATAAGCTTCCAAAAACTCCCAGCCATTCATTCCTGGCATGTTTATATCTAAAAAGATAAGATCAGGCAAAACTTCTTTATTCAAATCAATTGAGGTCAACAAATCCAAAGCTTTGGTTGCACTTTGGCACGATAAAACTTTCTTAGCACAATCTGTATTATTAATAACAATCCTGTGATAATAGTTTGTTGGATAATCATCATCAATCAGCAGTATACAGTTCAATTTCTGTTTCATAAAATATTAAATTTGTAATAGAACCTTACATATCATGATAAATAACAAGTATTTAGCCAAATCGAATGTATAAAGTCTATATTGTCACTACAGAAGATTAGTTTACAAGTGAAAAATTTATACCACAAGAAAAAACCATACAAAATCTCTTCAAATAAAGAGAATTACAGAAAATAACTTTACTTTAGCACAACAAGCATAATTGTTACTATACATACAATTATATTTTTTCATAAAAAAACAAACATGATGAAAACACGACTCCTCCTATCTTTATTTCTATGCACTATTTTATCAATCAGTATAGCACAAGACGAACAGAAATCAATATGGGATAGTGACAATTTCTCAGGTCTCAAAATGAGAAGCATTGGGCCAGCTTTCATGGCAGGCCGTATAGCAGATGTAGCCATTCATCCTGAAGATGATAATGTATGGTATGTTGCGGTTGGCTCTGGTGGTATCTGGAAAACAGAAAATGCAGGAGTAACGTGGGCTCCTATTTTTGATAGTCAAAATTCTTATTCTACCGGATGCATAACTATTGACCCCAATAACCCACATATCATATGGGTGGGGACTGGAGAAAATGTAGGCGGTCGCCATGTAGGTTTTGGCGATGGCATTTACAAAAGCATGGATGGTGGAAAAACTTGGGAGCACCTAGGACTCAAACAGTCAGAACATATTTCCAAAATTATTGTACACCCCAACAATTCGGATGTAATCTGGGTTGCTGCACAGGGTCCACTTTGGAGCAAAGGAGGACAAAGGGGCTTCTATCAATCTATGGATGGCGGAAAAACTTGGGACAGAACACTTGGAGATAATGAATGGACAGGCGTTACAGATATCGTGCTTGACCCTAGAAACCCCAACACGATATATGCAGCCACTTGGCAAAGGCACCGGACTGTAGCCGCTTACATGGGCGGTGGCCCTAATTCTGGCATCCATAAATCTGAGGATGGCGGGAAAACTTGGCAAAAACTCTCCAAAGGGTTACCAGATTCCAATATTGGTAAAATTGGCTTGGCCATTTCTCCCCAAAAACCCGATATTCTATATGCCGCATTAGAACTGGATCGCAGAACAGGAGCTGTTTATCGCTCTACGGATCGGGGTGCTAGTTGGGAAAAAAGATCGGATGCGGTTTCTGGAGCAACAGGGCCGCATTATTATCAAGAACTCTATGCTTGTCCGCATCAATTTGATCGGATATATCTTGTTGATGTCAGGATACAAGTTTCTGATAATGGCGGAAAAAACTTCCGAAGAATGGAAGAAAAACACAAGCACTCGGATAATCATGCCATAGCATTCCGTGCGGATGATCCAGATTATTTACTTATCGGAACAGACGGCGGCCTTTACGAAAGTTTTGATCTCGCTAAAAATTGGCGGTTTATCAACAACATGCCCATCACGCAATTTTACAAAGTTGCGGTAGATGATGCAGAACCTTTTTACAATATTTATGGGGGCACACAGGATAACAGCACGGAAGGTGGCCCTTCTAGAACAGATAATGTAAACGGTATCCAAAATTCTGACTGGAAGATTGTTTTGAACTGGGATGGGCATCAACCCGCAACAGAACCCGGCAACCCCAACATTATGTATGCAGAACGACAAGAAGGCACCCTTTCCAGAATAGACATGATTACCGGAGAAGTGATTGATATTCAACCCCAGCCCGAAGCTGATGAAAATCATGAGCGCTTCAATTGGGATGCGCCAATTCTCGTCAGTCCGCACAAAGCTAGCCGTATCTATTTTGCTTCGCAAAGGGTTTGGCGCTCCGAAAATCGGGGTGATGATTGGACAGCCATTTCAGAAGACTTGACCAAAAATGAGGAAAGGTTAGCCCTACCCATCATGGGGCAAACACAAAGCTGGGATAATGCTTGGGATTTGCTGGCCATGTCTAATTACAATACGATTACTTCCCTTGCGGAGTCTCCAGTACAGGAAGATTTAATCTATGCTGGCACAGATGATGGATTGATACAGGTTACGGAAGATGGCGGCAAAAATTGGAGAAAGATTGAAGCAGGTTCTATTTCGGGGATTCCCAAAACAGCGTTCATCAATGATATCAAAGCAGACCTGTTTGATGCAAATACGGTGTATGTCGCTTTTGACAATCATAAATATGGAGACTTTAAACCCTATTTGATTAAG
>JAHDGC010000121.1:0-8998 GCA_020627865.1 Saprospiraceae bacterium
ACTTTATTGAAATTTTATATGATAAAAAATTAACTTGATGCACATGAGCGTACCGACACCATTTGCGTTGATTGACTTTTATGACTTCTAGTCATCACTCAACCCACCTACTTCTAGAGGTGGTAGCTTGAGTTGCTATAATGCAACAACTCTTTTCTTTTAAGATTCCTTATTTTAGGATAAAAACCGATTTAAATCGAAAAAAAACAGTATATTTTTCGATTTAAATCCAAAAATATACTGTTTTTAGCTTTTAAAAAGTATGATTGGTTGATTAGACCTATAAAACAATGAAATACAGCTTACACCTCCACCTGCTTCGCCGCCTTATACCGCAACGTTGAACAATTCTCCTTTACAAAAATCTTTTGTGCCAGTTCCTGAATTTTTGCGGTAGTGACTTCATTGTAAAGTTGTGCCTCTTGGTTAATCATGTTGGCATCACCGAGTAGTTCAAAAAAAGCAAGGTTGATGCTCTTATTCAAAACGCTGGTCTCTGTAAAAACCAAAGTCGTTTCTATTTTATTTTTCAACTTTACGAGTTCTTCTTCCGGAATGGGTTCCGATTTTATACTTTCCAATTCTTTCCAAATGGCTGCTTCTCCTGCTGCTAAACTGATGCCTTCTGACGGCCTCGCTTCAATGACCAATAATCCTGGGTCAATATTCCCCGAAATGTAGGCATCAATGCTGCTGAATAACTTTTGTTGTTTTAACAACCTTCTGTACAAACGGGATGATGGCCCATTACTCAATACATCCGATAATAAATCTGTGGCATGATGATCGGGAGAGTTTCGCGAACCGATATGAAAGGCGAGATACAAGGCATCGACCGGAACATTGGAATGTTGGATGCGTTCTTGTAATTGTTGCTGTATGGGTTCTGGCGTTATTTTTCTTTCCTGAATTTTACCTGCTGGAATATTCGCAAACCATTTGTTACAAAGTGTCTTGATTTGTTCCGTTTCTACATTGCCGGCAACAACCATAATGGCATTATTCGGGCGGTAATGTTTGTAATAAAAATCTTTTACATCCTCCATGGTGGCATCTTCAATATGCTTGGGTACTATGCCAATAGTTGGCCAGCGATAAGGATGCACCTTGAATGCAAGGTCAGACAAATGATGCCAAACGTCCCCGTAGGGTGTGTTTAGGCAATTTTCTTTAAACTCTTCAACAACAACCTTACGTTGTACGTCTAGCAGCTTTTCATCAAAATTCAAACTCAGCATCCGATCTGATTCCAACCAGAAAACCGTCTCTAGATTTTCTGCTGGAACAAGGTCGTAGAAATTGGTAATATCACTATTGGTAAAGGCATTGCTATCACCACCTGCCATTTGAATAACATCATCAAAATTGGCCACATTTTCTGACCCACTAAACATCAAATGTTCAAATAGGTGAGCGAATCCGGTTTTTTCCGGTGATTCATCTCTGGCCCCGACATCATACAGGATGTTCACGGCTACCATTGGTGTACTTTTATCTTGGTGAACCAAAACTTTTAGTCCATTTTCTAGTACAAATCGATCAAAATTTATCAAAGGTCGTATGATTATTTTATTAAAAATAGTTTGTCCTTGTATACTCTTACTACAACGCAACATTGCAGATTGTTGTTTCAAAGAACAAATATGGACAAAATTAATACATTTTTGGGAGTAGGGGATGATTTATTATCCAATTTTTGGTATCCCTATAATTTTTTTACCTGCTGATAAAAACTTATGATCCGAATCGTTCTAAGATCTTCCATAAACTTATCAATATGACCATTTTGCTGCTCATCTGCAAGATGTGTCAGTAAAGGAAACTGCTCTGCTTTAAGTAGGGAAAATTACCTCGGATTTTATTCTTTCAATGTTACTTAACTTTGCCTTATGCTTTTTTATCTCCAAATCCGATAAACCACCCCTGCAAAATCATCACTCAACAATAAACTCCCATCTGGCATGAACTCCAAATCAACAGGCCGTCCCCAAGGCGTTTGGTCTTCCAGCCAACCCTCCGCAAAAACCTCGTAGCTGATTGCCTTGTTGCCATCTAATTTAACCAACATCACTCGGTAGCCAATCGCCTTGCTGCGGTTCCAGCTTCCATGTTCCGCAATCAAAATGTGACCTTCATATTCCGCGCCGAACATCTTGCTGGGGATAAACTCCATGCCCAGCGGAGCCACATGGGGGCCAAGATTTTGCACGGGCTTAACAAATTCCTTACAACCTCGCTTGTCCCCAAACTCCGGATCAGGAACATTCCCCTGATGGCAATACGGATACCCAAAATGTAGCCCATCCGTTGGAGCATGATTCAATTCACAGGCAGGCAAATCATCGCCCATCCAATCTCGCCCATTTTCCGTAAACCACAATTCTTTCGTTTCTGGATGCCAAGTAAACCCAACTGTATTCCGAACCCCATGTTGCACAATTTCAAAACCAGAACCATCCGGATTGATACGGGTAATACTGGAAAAGATTTCGTCCGATTCACAAATATTACAAGGTGCACCAACGGGAACATATAACTTATCATCCGGCCCAAAAGCAATAAACTTCCAACCATGATGCCGCTCTTCTGGGTAACTGTCATTGATGACAATCGGCTCCGGTGGCGTGTTCAAATTGTTCTCAATATCCGCAAATTTCAAAATCCGATTTACCTCCGCCACATACAAATCGCCGTTCCGCAAAGCAACCCCATTCGGCATGTTTAATCCCTTTGCGAGTACATATTGTTGATTATTTTTGACAGCATATACTTTCCCCTTGTTGCGGGTGCCAACATAAAGTGTGCCAGCATCACTCAAGGCCAAAGACCTCGCATTTTTCAGCCCTTCGGCAAAGACTTCAATTTTGAATCCTTCCGGTAATTTGATTTTGTCCAAAGGCAATTTTGTCGTTGCCTTCTTCACTTTGGTTAATATTTCGGTATTGGCTTCGGGTTGCTTTTTTGTGCCGGAACAGGCAAGGCATAATAGGCTAATACAAAAGAGTAGGGAGAGGTATTTGTTTGTCATAAGAAATTTAATTTGATCTCGTTTATGATAAAGGGCAATCTTTACAAAGGTAATAATACAAAATTAGGAATAGTCAAAATTGCAAAATTGTAAATATTTTTTTAATAAAATGTTTTGTGATTGTTATAAAAATTTTAATTCCCGCCACATTTTCTTATCTTTAGCTCAATCTTATCTTATTTTGCCAAAAAACACACTTGTAATAAATAGGGTAAAATACTGATAACTAAAGTCTTATGAAACACAGTGTTCATCGTTTTGTCTTATAGGAATCAAGAAATATAATGCCAACCACTCTGGTAGCTTAGTTTGCACTTACAATTTATTTTTATTATTTGGAACATAATATTCCTGTGTTTTATCCTGCTTGTGAAAAAACGAAAGGACACAATGGACGTAATGTCTTGCGAAGCCCTATGGTGTACATTAAAACATTGGAATAAAACAAGGTCGTAATGCATTACGACTCCACTAAAATTCAACCTATGAAAAATTTTACGGGTATCTTTTTATTGGTATTTCTTTGCCAAGTCTTACTTGCCCAAAACACTGCCAACGATTTTATCCTGCCCTATGATGGCCAATTTCGACCGGCCTCCAACGTCGGATATTTCCCCCCATTTACAGAAGTCGAACTGGCCAATCTAGCCGCCGGAAATGAAAACGAAGCCGTTCCTGGAGCAGGCATCAAAGCTTTTCGACCAGCTTTGTTTGAATATTTCATGGAAGAGTACGGCTACGATTTTTTTATCAATAATTTCAATCATTACGAAACCGTTGGCTTGGAAGACAATACCGTCATTGTCGGTTTTCCAAAAGAGGCTCATCAGGATACCAGCTATTATTGCCCCGGAATTCGCTCCGAATTATTTGCCAATCTGTATACCCCGATTTGGGACAATGGCGAAAATGGAACACCTGTGAATGATGAAAATTATTACGCTTTATATATATACAAAATGGTGGCGAA
This sequence comes from Saprospiraceae bacterium, assembly GCA_020627865.1. GTDB lineage: Bacteria > Bacteroidota > Bacteroidia > Chitinophagales > Saprospiraceae > JAHDGC01. The sequence continues at coordinate 3,999 of JAHDGC010000121.1, forward strand.
TTACAAGGATCATGTCAAGTTCTGGGAAATCTGGAATGAGCCGGGTTTTGACAATTCGGGTACACATGGTTATCTGGATGCCACCGAACCGGGCAACTGGTGGACAAATAACCCAAGCCCTTGCGATAATAAATTTCGTGCTCCTATATTTCATTATATCCGATTATTGCGAATCAGTTACGAGGTGATTCATGATCTTGACCCAGATGCTTATGTGACTTTATCGGGTGTCGGTTATCCCAGTTTTTTGGATGCAGTGTTGAGGAATACGGATAACCCGGCGGATGGCAGTATTACTACAGAATATCCCCTCGGCGGTGGTGCTTACTTCGATGTCATTGGCTTCCATGCTTATCCACACCATGACGGTAGCTTGCAAGAATGGGATGTGGATCTTCAGGAATTTGTCTACTCCCGACATTCGGACGCTGCTGCGGAAAGTCTTACTCATGCGCAAATCGATTTCCAAAATGTATTGGATAATTATGGTTATGATAACAATATTTACCCAGAAAAACACTGGATCATCACAGAATGTAATATTCCTAGAAAACCAATTGATAATTATGTCGGAGGAGATGAAGTTCAACGAAATTTTATGATGAAAGCCTATGTCGAATCTGTAAAGAGCAACTTCCTCCAACTGCATGCTTTCAAGCTGGCCGAAGAGGAGACTTATGATGCCATTACAGATGAATTTGATGCCATGGGTTTGTACAAAAAGTTCGACCATAGCAACTTGTATTTCCAAGAATTGACGGAAAGTGGTCTTGCTTTTAAAACAACTTCCGATTTGCTTTTTGATAAAACTTATGATCCGGCACGGACTACTGCCTTGCAAATGCCTGCTACAGTTAATGGCGCTGCTTTTTATGATGCCGATGGGAATTACACTTATATCCTATGGGCAAAAACAAGCACCGATCAATCCGAGGATGCCAGCGCGAATTACAGTTTCCCTGCTGCTTTCGGTGTTGATAATCTATTCCAAAGGGCTTGGGATTTTGCCGAAACAGCTGATGGGATAACAATAGGTTCGCAAAATGTATCACTTTCAGGAACACCTGTTTTCCTTACAGAACGCATTTTCGATGTTTCTGCTCCAACAGGTTGTGCGCCAATGTCCGTCGATTTTCAGGCCCATAATCTGGTAGGCATATTTAGCTATGAGTGGAGCTTCGAAGGAGGAAGCCCGTCTACTGCTACGGATTTAGATCCAACAGTTACGTATAATAATGCTGGTAATTTTGCGGTTCGCCTAGAGATTCGAGATACCAACGGAGAGCTTGTCGCGGCACAAACAGAACAAATCAATGTAGAGGGAAATCCAACAATTAGCTTTTCCGAATCGATCTCTGGCCCAATAGCTATTTTTAACCATACCGGAGGAACAAACAACGATTTTTTTAGCTGGGATTTTGGAGATGGCACAACAAGCAGCGATGCCAATCCGACACATATATATGACACGGGCGGAAGTTATCTGGTGGAATTAACGATTAACAATGCTTGCGGGACAGCGAATTTTTCAGAAACAATAACAATAAACACCCCAAGTGATTCGGCGCCTAGCCAAACGGCCAATGATGCCGTTACACCTTACAATGGGTTCTTTCGCCCAGGGAGTAATCTAGGGATTTTTGGTCAGCAATGGAATGACGAAAAACTAGCCAATCTGGCCGCCGGAAATCCGAATGAAAACATAAAAGGAGCAGGCGTAAGAGCACTTCGCCCATTCCTCTCTGAGCAGTTTCTCGAAATGTGGGGCTATGATTTAAGGGTGCCAACTTTCCAGCATTATCAAAATGTCGGTTTAGAAGATAACACCATGATTGTGGGCTTTCCTTCTAATGCGCATCAAGAAGAAATGTATTATTGCCAAGCTTACCAGTCCGAACTTTTTGCTGGAATGTATGAAGACATCTGGGACAATGGCGAAAACGGAACGCCCGTAAATGATAACAATTATTTTGCATTGTACTTATATCGAACGGCAACTTTGTATAAGGATTATATCAAGTTCTGGGAAATCTGGAACGAGCCGGGTTTCGATCATACTGGTGTGAAAGGTTTTCTCGCTCCCGGGGAGCCGGGCAATTGGTGGGATAACAATCCAGAACCATGCGACTACAAACTCAGGGCACCTGTTTTCCATATGGTGCGCATGCTGCGGATAAGTTACGAGGTTATAAAATCAGTTGACCCAGATGCTTTGATTACTTTTTCTGGTATCGGATTCCCGAGTTTTCTAGATGCCGTTTTGAGGAATACAGACAACCCCGATGATGGCAGCATTACAGCAAATTATCCACATGGTGGCGGTGCTTATTTTGATGTTATCGGCTTCCATGCCTATCCACATTTCGACGGAAGTCTACGAACTTACGATAACAATCTTGGTGCTTTTGTTTACGAAAGACATTCTGACGCGGCAGCACAAGGCATCCTCAAGGCACAACAAAACTTCCAAAATGTACTGGATAATTATGGCTATAATAACAATGTTTATCCAGAAAAACATTGGATCATTACGGAGTGTAATATTCCCCGAAAACCTATCAGCGGAACGTTTGGTGGAGATGAAACACAGGTGAATTATACCATCAAGGCATACGTCCAATCCATGATAAGCGGCATCCTCCAATTACACATGTATCAAATTGCAGAGCGGGAAACATACGAGGCCGCGACGGATGAGTTTGAGACAATGGGCTTGTATGAAAAGCTGAATGGTGTCACACCTTATAACCAAGTTAAAAATGATGAAGGTATTGCCTTAAAAACAACTTCCGATCAATTGTTCCGTACAACATATGATGCTGCAAAAACAAATGAGATGACCTTGCCGGATGATGTTGGCGGAGCCGCTTTTGTAGATATTGATGGAAATTATACCTATGCCCTTTGGGCAAAAACAACTGTGGATAATTCAGAAGCGGCCAATGCTGTTTATTCTTTTCCAGCCAATATGGGCATAACAGAATTGTACCAAAAATTATGGGATTACTCCGAAACGGAGGAAGCTCCACTGGTCAGTGGAACAGATATTGCCCTGACAGGAACACCGATATTTTTGTCAGAAACCTTGACAACACCGGCACCTCCTGTTGCATTTTTTACTGTGGATGCACAAGCTGGTTGCACACCTTTTAGCGTAAGCTATACCAGCAATTCCGAGCATGCAGAAAATTACCTGTGGACATTTCCGGGTGGTAATCCGGCAACTTCAACAGAGGTCAATCCCGTCGTGGTTTATGACAATCCAGGTATATTTGACGTTAGTCTAGAGGTTTCCAATGCATTGGGAACTCACCTTGCAACACAATGGGAACACATAATTGTCCAGCCGGGCGTGTCTCCATCTTTTAATTTTGAAGTCAATGGTTATGACCTTACCCTGAACAATACTTCTTCCGGTGCACCAAACTATAACTGGAATTTTGGAGATGGCCAAACCAGTTTTACAACGAATCCTAACCATACCTATGCTGTAAGTGGCGACTATACCATCACGCTTTCCATGCCAAGTGCATGCGGTGTTATTACGATAGAGGAAACTGTTTCGATTGTTGATTTTTTTGAGGCAGACATGCTTTTTTCTTGTCCTCCCTTAGCGGTCAACTTTACACCTCTTATGTCAGGGGCAGATAGCTATGTGTGGACATTCCCCGGAGGGGAGCCGTTTACATCAACCGAGGAAAATCCGACCGTTGTTTATAGTACACCGGGCGTTTATGATGTTGTTTTAGAAATTACGGATGCAGGTGGTACACAGGTTTCTACAAGGGTAAATTACATCACCGTTGCAAACGCGGCAACACCTTCTTTTGTAGCCAATGCAAACGGCCCAGAAATTTCCTTCACCAATACTTCTATCAATTCAAACTCCTATTTATGGGACTTCGGAGATGGCAATACAACCGTTGGGCATAACCCGACACACACGTATGCCGAAAATGGAGATTTTACCGTTAGCCTTACGGCAACAAATAGCGTCTGTGGCGATTATACTACAACAGAAATTATCACCATAGCGGAATTGCCAGTAGCAGATTTTAAAACATCATTTAATGGAGACTGTGGCGGGTTCAATATGTATTTTCAAGATGATTCTGATTTTGCCGAAAGCTGGTTCTGGACTTTTGAAGGCGGAATCCCGGGCACCTCAACCGAGCAAAATGTTGTCGTAACGTATGATACACCGGGCAATTATAATGTTGCCCTCCATGTATCCAATGCATATGGCGAAGATGAAATTATTGCCTACGAATATATTTATGTAGATGAAATGCCCACTGCAGGATTTACGTTTTCTCTTGATGGCAATACGATAGATTTGTTCAGTTTTTCAGAGTCATCAGGTCAACATTTTTGGGACTTTGGCGATGGTATAACCAGTACAGAAATAAATCCAGTACATACTTATGAAACGCCAGGAATGTATAATGTTACACTTACAGTAATGAATGCTTGTGGAACAACTGCGCTTACGGCAAATATCACCACAGCGCCATTAGCTGATTTTTCTTTTGAAGTTGGAGCAACTTGTGTTCCACTTGAAGTGAATTTTACAAACCAATCTCTTGGAAATCCTTTTGCTTTTTCTTGGTCATTTCCCGGTGGTACACCAGCAAGTTCAACAATGGAAAATCCAGTAGTAACCTATGATACCCCGGGTGTGTATGATGTTATGTTGGTGACTGAAAATCAAGCCGGAACAAATGAGCTTATCCAGACAGCTGCCATAACTGTTGGGATGACGCCGGCAGTGTCTTTTAGTATTTTTCAGGATGATTTAACCACTACTTTTTTTAATGAAGCCACTGGGGCAGATAGTTACCTATGGGATTTTGGAGATGGCAATACCTCAACGGAAGCTAACCCGATACATGAGTTTTCGACTACCGGAAATTACACCGTGACCCTTTCCGCAACCAATGCATGTGGCACCGATACCTATTCCGAAACCTTGAACATTAACGGTGCGCCATTCGCTAATT
>JAHDGC010000121.1:9008-12786 GCA_020627865.1 Saprospiraceae bacterium
AGCCAATAATCCAGTTGGATGTTCGCAATTTGTAGCCTCATTTTTCGATTTGTCAGGTGGTAATGTTACGGATTGGGATTGGCAGTTTCCGGGCGGAACACCATCATCATCTACTCAAGAGAATCCACAAATTGTGTATAATAATCCGGGTAATTATACAGTCAGCCTTACGGTGTCGAATGCGTTTGGCAGCAGTTCCACAACCCTTGAAAATTACATCACTATACTACCAGGTCTAAATGCCGACTTTAGTATCGAACTTACTGGAAACAGTGCCAGTTTTAGCAGCCTTGAAGAAAACGTTGGCAATTACAATTGGGATTTTGGAGATGGCTTTTCAAGCTCGGAGGCAAGCCCCGTTCATAGTTATACCTATAGTGGAACGTATACCGTAATTTTAACCGTAGATAATATTTGTGGAACAAGTACTTCCTCACAAACCATCACTGTATTGACAACACCCGATGCTTTCTTTACCTCTGACATTACCAGCGGCTGCCAAGAAGCCACCGTCCAGTTTACAGGATTATCTTCTCCCGATACAGAAACCTTAAGCTGGTCTTTCCCCGGAGGATCACCACCATTTTCATCAGATGCGGCTCCAGTTGTTACCTATGATCAACCCGGTTTTTATGATGTAACCTTAGTGGCCTCCAATGCTGCGGGCAATACCGTGTATACCTTGTCGGAATATATCACCGTTTACGATGCGCCCGTTGCACAATTTTCTTATGAAACCGAATTTCCTTATGTCATCTTCACCGATCTTTCCCTGTATGGCAACACCATCACCTGGGATTTTGGAGATGGCTGGACGAATGATCAACCGATTACCGTGCATGGGTACGAAGCCATTGGGGAATATGAAGTTTCCTTAATTGTGGAAAATGATTGTGGTTTTGATACGACAACGCAAGTTGTAGACATTCTTCATCTTGCCAATGAAGATGTATTGTTGGAAGGAAAGGTTAGTGTTTTTCCAAATCCGAATGGTGGGAGTTTTATGCTTGTTGTCGAGGATTTGAATAATCCAAATCTAGAGTTACAAATGGTCAATATTCTTGGCCAAAATGTGCATACCGAAGTGCTTGATGTGGATGCTGGCCGTATTGAGAAAAGTTTCGATTTTGACTTTTTACCATCGGGGACTTATTTGTTGCAGTTGATTAGTGGAGAAAGGCGAAGGTGTTTGAAGGTAGTGATGGATAGGTAATCGGATAAAAAACTGGTAAGGTTAAAAATTTTTCTTCAACCCCTGCCTGTTCCTGCGAACACGCAGGCAGGATTAAGGCATTAAGAAAATTAAGGAAACAACTTGTTGTTTCTTTCTTAATGGTGACCTTAACGTCCTTAATGGCTTAATGGTTAGCATTATTGTATGCTTTATCTTTCTTATAGAACCTGCATGTTCCTGCGAACACGCACATAGGTCATTGCGTAAATGACTTACAAATGTTACCACTTTTGTACCTGATTATCTATACAGGAAAAATACAGCAAATTCTTAACAAATCATTTACAATGCCTTTATTCAAAATTAATAATAAAAACATATTGTTCATCCATATTCCCAAAACTGGCGGTACAACGATAGCATCTTGGTTAGCTACTGCTGCGGAAAACGGAACAAACCTTTATTCTACCACCACCCCTACTTTCTTGAAATCCGTCCCACAGCACCTTACCTATGCAAACATTCAATTACTACTGGGTGATTTCTACACCTTCGATCATGTTTTTACAATCGTAAGAAACCCTTATGACAGATTGGAAAGTGAATATTTCTATGAAACAGAGAAATTTATAACAATATGTTTTCAAAGGCCAGATTTCTCTACTTGGTCTATCAAACAAATTACCAGCTACCAAGCAGATAGCCATCATTTGGATAACCATTTCCGTTTACAGACAGATTTTTTGGATGAAGCCGTAAGCATCTTTAAACTTGAGGGTGGTCTCCATACTGTTATGAGACAACTCAACGAAAAGTTTGGGATTCCTGTACCACAAGATATGACGCCCAAAAATTCCTCAGCAAGAATGCCGGTTCGTTGGTCAGCCGAATTACTCAACACCTTCAACAAGGTATACGACGATGATTTCACTTATTTGGGATATGAAAAAAGACATCTTCAGCTACGTTTTGCATCCCAGTGAATTTTATATATTAGGTAACTCAAGGCGCGGATAATGAAATTGAATGTATAAAATAGTAATTCATTTTAACAACCGCAAGGCTTCTCTTTCACTCAACGGAGCCAATTCCGTTTTATTTACAAACGCAACAACCCACTCAGGGTTCGTCCTGCTGTATTGCCTCAACACCCAACCGATCGCTTTATTGATAAAAAACTCCTTCGATCCTAACAAATTATTGACAATATGACTTAACAGTTCGGTATCCAAATCTTCTTTATATTTTAATTGAAACAACAAGGCCGATCTTTGCAGCCAAATGTTTTTTGACTTGAGCCATTTCTCCACATAAGGTTTTATCTCTTCAGGGTATTGCTCAAAATAACTGCCCATCAATTTGCTGGCTATCATGTCCACCGTGTCCCACCAAGATTTATGGGTGACCATATATTCCAACAGCGCCATATCTTTTTGCTCCAATCTTTTCCTATATTTCAGCATCAAATCCATAGCGAACATTTGGTAATCTCGCTGTGGTTTTTGCCAAAGTATTTTTACGATATTTTCCAGCTCTTTTTTATCCGGTAAAAATTCCTTAACCAGAAAAGGTTTTTGGATCACTCTCCTATCGGGTGTTTTGATACCATAAAATTCAAACTGGTTTCTCATGTATGCTTTTTGTTGCGAGGCAATGGCTTCATTTGCGTTCCGCTTGAATTCGGCTGCTAAGGTGTCAATGTATTTCATTGTTTTTCAATAAGGTTTACTAAACTTGCCCGTTCACGAGATCAGTTGATTAACATTCAAGTCCAAAGCAATTAAAACAGAAGTTTAGTAAACCTCTGTCAGATTATACATCTTCATCATCTCTCTTTCCAGAAATTTTTTAGGCATATTCTTCAGAAAAAAATTCCTAAAACGCTTCCCATATTTCCAATGCGCCATTTTTCCAGTTGTCCAAGATTGACTTACAATAGCATCCACTTTTATTCTTCTTTTTTGCTCGAACAACTTAAAAATATTTTTGTCCGGTTGCTCCGCAATGAGACGACTCAAATAATAGGCATCCTCAATAGCCTGAGCAGCCCCCTGCCCCATGTTTGGCGTCGTGGCATGCCCCGCATCTCCAATCAAGCAAACATTACCCTGGCACCAATGCTTCAACGGTTTCAAATCATTGATGTCATTTCTCAAAATCTTATCCACAGGAGTAGCCGTAATCAATTGCTTTACCAAAGGATGAAAACCAACAAACATTTTCAACAACTTATCCTTAACAAATTGCCGATCATCCTTCTGGTTCGGTTTGTCCAAAGCTACAGCAAACCAGTAAACTTTTCCTCTTATTATTTTTGATAAGCCAAAGCGAATTTGGTCTCCCCAAAGCTCCATACCCCAATGCTGGAAGGCGTCTTCCAATTCCAAATCTGCAATTCCTCTCCAACACGTTTGTCCAGAATATCGGGTTTGACTTTCCGGAAATAATTGTTTTCTCACCAACGAATTGATCCCATCCGCTCCGATCAAAAAATCCGTTTCCGTAGTTGTATGATCTTCAAAATGAATCTTAATTTCTCCAGAATTGGATTGTTCAAAAGACCGGAAACTTTTGCCCAAATGGATTTTATCCGTCGGTATTTTT
>JAHDGC010000980.1 GCA_020627865.1 Saprospiraceae bacterium
ACGATGAAATGGCCAAAATAGAAGAGGAGATTGAAAATTATATCCTTGTTAAAAAAATGAGTTCTCGCGAAGGTTTCGGTATCATGGAAGATTTTATAAATGAAGTTGTTGCGGATGAAACTGTCCAGAAAGAGTTGTGGAATGTGCTACAACAACGCAGGCCTTTCCGCAGGTTTAAAGATACCGTTATGACCAATAAGGAATTGTCTGATGCTTGGTTTCGTTATGAAGCAAGTCGGTATGAGGTGCATGTGCGGGAGACATTGGGGTATGAGTTTGACGATGAAGATGAGATATGATTTTGAATAAAAAAATGTAGGGACGCGATGCATTGCGTCCCTACATTTTTTTATAATGAAAGATCAAAACTGCCCCCCAACCACACAGTTCTCCTTGAACACCTTGGCATCCCCGTCCGGATGAATAAACTCCGCATAGAAAATATAAATCCCGAAGCGAGCCTTAACCCCTGCATCTGTATCCCCATCCCATTTGAAATTGCCGGCCTGAATATCTAGCAATTCATTTTGTGCAACCTCGCGAACCAGTCGCCCATTGGCATCATAAATCTTGGCATTGACCACATAGCCCGGCTTGTCCGTTTGATAATTAATCAACAAGAAATCTTCAAAGCCATCATCATCTGGGGAGAAGGTTACATTTTCTATGGTAATAAAATTACTGCTTTCAGGGAATTCGCCAATATAGTGTTGTGAATTGATGTAGGTCGGCGTTGCATAGCCAGCCTTTTCGGATGCAGAGTGCCAGTTGGAGCGGTCATCGCTTGGCCCTTCTGGACTGATTCTTTCCAGCGAAACACCATCTTCCCGATCCAGTAAAGCATGATGATAGGTGCCATCATAGCGCAAGGCATCTAAGATAATGGCGTTGGTGGTGTATAGAATAACCGTATCTGTTCTATCATCAAAAGAAGGCACATCAAATTCAATCATCTTATACACATTATCAACCGTATATCTATTGTTAATGTCAATAGGGTCTGTCGTCAAAACCACATAATCATCCGGTGGTAAAATATAAGGGATTTCAACCGTACCCGTCGCACCTTCCAAACCTTTTCGGATATTTAAACTATCCAAATCAAGGAATTTGTCAGAGCGATTATAAAGTTCAACAAATCTTGCGCCGCCCGTTTCTGGATTGAATAAAATTTCATTGATAATAATATCTGCTGTTGCGTATGGCTGTGGTAATCCAAAAGTATAATTATCAAACATCCCAATTTGATTGCCCAAACAATCTTGCATGCTGCCATCTACGGTAAGGGTATATCTTGTAGCTGGTTGTAAAGGATTGGGCAGCTCCAGCAAAACAGAATGGAAGAAGGATTCCTCCGCAGTTGCTTTTATCGCTTGGCCAATGCCATTGTCTACAACATAAAGACTGCTGTCGTTAGCAAAACTTTCGTCAAGTGCCTTGCTGAAAAATAGGCGGACACTTGTATTTGTAACAGGATATGCCCGAATGAGGTCAGGTAAAGTTTCGTCAGTAATATTTTCATTAGTGGAATTCACTTTTCCCGGTGTGCCGCCCGTGAGGTCTGTAGATTGTGCCCAGTTGGTTCCGTTAAGCACTTGGCATGGTGCGCTGCTGTTCTTTAACTCCATCGTGCGACCATTGGCCTCGGACGGATTGTTGTAAAGGGATTCTTGAAAGAGGGCGGCATTGATGTTGGCACCATCTCGATTTCTCAGAATCAATTCTGCACCACCATTGGTAATGCCCGGCATTTCCGCAACGGCAAGTGTCGGAACATCTTCCTTGAATGGGTTGGTCAACCCTGCTTCATAGACAACGACATAATTGCCAGGACGTAACCGATAAAACGGGAAAGGACTACTACTATTTTCACTGCCACTATCCAAGCTCTTATTGGTAAAAGTGTAATCCCGTAAACTAATTGTTTTATCGCTTCTGTTGTAGAGTTCTATAAACTCAATTTCTGGCAAGCCTAGGCTAACTTTCGGATCGGCAAAAATTTCATTGAT
>JAHDGC010000122.1 GCA_020627865.1 Saprospiraceae bacterium
CAACAATATAACCCCCCCAAACAAACCCTAGCGCGATCACAACACCCCAATCCACCTTCCATAAGGAAGATGACTTTTTTCATTAAACAACATACTACTGGACATTTTGTAAAACCTACTTGGTGCGTAATGGTGTCGGTACTACGTACCTCAAATCGATATTAGCAATTTATCACGACTACAAATCGAGCCGGTACTACGTACCTAGGACGTAATACAGCCTTGTAAAAGCGGCACCATTTGTAGAGCGCATGGTATGCAGTGCCCCAAGCTCGCCATTCCCTAAAAAAGGAAAAATTAGCAATATATTTAATAATATATTTACATTTGCAAGGCGAGTTAATAACCAGATTGACCCAAAACGTAAAAACACCAATTATTCAAAAATATGTCACAAGAACAAGAAAAGCCGGCCAGTCAAAAGTTGGAACAAAATTACCTCTCAGATTTATTAAAAAAAGTGGATCGAAAAATTTTGGAGATCAATGCAGCTATACAGGGCAAAAGTGATGAAATCGCCGAGATGTACAAACACATGCAAGATCATAAGCGGGACATGGACAATCTTGAAAAAAATGCGATGCGGGAAGTTATTCGCAATTATACCTTGCAAGGGGATCATAGTGTGGAAAATAGGAAGCGTTTGATCCGATTAAAAGATACGGCATTTTTTGGTAGAATTGATTTTTTGGAGCACAGCGAACCCACGACAAAAAACTTGTATATCGGGGTGCATAACTTTCAGGATCCGGAAACTAAAAAAAATTTGGTCATTGATTGGCGGGCACCCGTCTCAAGTTTGTTTTACGACTTTGAATTAGGGGAAGCATTTTATGTCATTGAGGCCAAGACGACAGCAGGGAACATTTTACTCAAACGACAATTCAAGATTCGTAATGGAAAAATGGAATACATGTTGGATACGGATGTCACCATTCACGATGAAGTGTTGCAAAAGGAACTCAACAAGGCATCCAGTTCTAAAATGAAGAACATTGTGGCTACGATTCAAAAAGAACAAAATGCCATTATTCGGAATGAGGATGCCCGTCATCTTATCATTCAAGGCGTTGCAGGTTCTGGGAAAACATCAATCGCCTTACATCGAATCGCTTTTTTATTGTATCGGTTTAAAGAGACGATTAGCTCAGAAGATATTTTGATTATCTCGCCCAACAAAGTTTTTGCGAGTTACATCTCTAATGTATTGCCGGAATTGGGGGAAGAAACCGTTGCGGAAACCAGTGTTGAAGAAATTGCAGATGAATTGTTGGATTATCAAATAAAGTTTCAGACTTTCTTCCAGCAGGTTACAGAATTGTTGGAAAAAAATGACAAAAAACTGATCGAGCGAATTCAGTTTAAATCATCGGGGGAACTCCTGAAGAAAATGGATGCATACTATATTTGGTTGCAAAATGATGGTTTTAAAATTACAGACATTTATGTAAAAGGCAAGTTGGTGCCCGCTTGGTTTATCAAAGAGACCTTTGAGAAATACAATAGAATGCCACTTTTAAAACGATTCAATGAAGTTGTCCGGGAGGTGGTTGAAAATATTTTTCGATACTATAAAATTGAAATTCAATACAAAGACCGAACGGCATTGCATACCACCATTCGTAAAATGTTTCCATCTTACAATCCAAGGGTGTTGTATAAAGGTTTTTACGAGTGGTTGGGCAGACCTGAATTATTAAAATTGAAAAAAGGAAGCACTTATGAATGGAGTGATGTTTATGCTTTTTTGTACTTTAAAATGAAATTAGAAGGCATTCAACCGAATCGAAAAGTCAAGCACTTGGTCATTGATGAAATGCAAGACTATTCTGTCGTTCAATATCAGGTGTTAAGCAGATTGTATGCTTGTAAAAAAACCATTTTAGGGGACATCAACCAATCCGTAAATCCCTTTAGTGCTTCCAACCTCGATACCATAGAAAAAATATTTCCGGGTGCCACGTCGATGACCATGCTTAAAAGTTATCGGTCTACTTATGAAATCACACAATTCACAAAACGCATTAGTCAGCATGTAAATGTTGAAGCCTTGGCACGACATGGAGACGAGCCGCTTATTATTGCTTGTAAAAATAAGGATCAGGAACTGGAAGAAATTAAAAAGTTGGTTGTTGATTTCAATGCTAGTGAATTTAACTCCTTAGGTATTATTACCAAAACACAAAAACAGGCTGATGCATTGTATGAATCGCTCAGCATGCTATTCCAGATTAATCTGCTAAATGCAACAAGTGTTGCCTTTGGTAATGGCATTGTTATTACAACCGCACATTTGGCAAAAGGCTTGGAGTTTGATCAGGTTATTGTGCCTTATTGTACGGATAAAAATTACCGCTCTGCTCCAGATCAGCAAATGTTATATGTTGCTTGTACTAGGACGATGCACAAGCTTTACTTGACACATGTTGGGCCTCCCAGTAAATTTATTTTTTAATTCTTGTGCAAATATCGTTTAGGCAAAACGGAATACAGGACGCTTTACAATAAGGTAACCAGCTTTGGCTCCATTGCATACTAGCCGCTCATCACTCCCCCACCTCCACTCATCACTTCTCCCCTTCCATTGATTTAAAACAATATAAAATTTCCAAAAAATAAACTATATTGCACAGGATTTTAATTTTTGAGAGAAACCATTCCTAATACAATCGCTATGTGTTGTTAGGAATTTTGCGGGTATCAACAAAAAAATAAATATTTTAAAACTTATAGAACCTATGATTAAAACATTGCTCTATTCGTTATTGATTATATTATATTGCTACAACATTACCAATGCCCAAGTTCAGTATGAACTGGGAGTCGGTACAGGGCTTTACACACCGTTGGCAACACTAGCAGAAACCCACGGAGAAACCGCATTGGGTTATTCGTTCCGATTTGCATTTGTCGCACATTCCAATGACAAGCTGAAATCAACTTTAGATTTTGATTTGGCTTATGTTGCGTTTGAACCTTCCGCTCCGAACTTTAAAACTACGGACTTTTTGGGGGATCAATATACCACCGCTTATTCTAATTTTAGGTTTATCCCACTTACGATGGGGTTTCGAGTACATAGGGAAATTTTTCCCAAGGTCGAAGCCTTCGGTGGATTGGAGGTCGGATATTGTTATTTTAAATATGCGGAAACTGAGGAGCCCGGATTTGTGGAATTGATCGTTGAGGACAACAACTATACTTCTAATACGCTGGCCAGTTATTTATATGCAGGGCCTAAAGCGGGTGTGAGCTTTTTGATTTTTAATAACATTGGACTGTCGTATGAATTTAAGCTCGGTTTAAACTGGCCTGTTCGGGAGGCCTTTAGGCGACACCAACGTTTTCTTTCCAATGGCATCACGCTATTCTTTAGGATGTAAAATGCTTGTTGAGATTTCGCAAACTGTTCAACGCACAAATCTTGAACAAACACTAAGAGCATGTTGAGAAATTAACAATTGAACTGCGAATGCCACTTTTTAATTAAAAATTGACACGGAACAAAAAAAGAACAATGAGAAGAACAGTACTCTTATTATTAAGCCTTACACTTGTCCTCAACCTATTCGGACAAGGCGAACAAATCTATTTTTCTGGCACCCAAAAAACCGATGATGTTTTTACCAATCTGTGGGTACTCAAATCCGACAAAGAACACTTTTACGTGGTCGAGAATGGTGGGTATAGCACAAAATGGGAATTGAAAAGTGTACATCTTCATAAATTCAACATGAAAGGAAAAAAGGTTTATTCCAAACGAATGAATATGAAATTCAACGGCGAAACCTATTATCCACAAGGCTGGCTGAAAGTTGGGGACGAGGTCTATATCTATGTCTCTACCATCAAGAAAAAGAAGCGGCATTTGTACTTAGCAAAGATGGACTTGGCAAAGGGCAGGTTTTCTAAAAACCTCATCAGTATCGGAGAATTTAAAATTGTAAACAAGGTCTCGGGATTTGAATCCCAGTGGTCGGCCAATAAAGAATATCTGGGTTTTTATTTTGAGCAAGAAAACAAGGGTGTTGTATTTGACAAGAATTTAAAATTGGTATATGACTACGAAACTGATTTCAAAATATACAATCCTAAGTATTTTCGTTTTAAAAACGATAAGAATTTTTTCGTTCGTAATGACGGCGCCATATTGTTTTATCAAGAAGCCGGCAAGAAAAGTAAAAAGGGAAATTCCGTTTTGGTGGTCAATAAAGATGCAGAACCTTATACGGTAAGCATACCCGCAACGCCTGTTCCTTCAACTAGATCTAGTGCTGCTTTGGGAGATGTCGGCGGAGGAAAATGGGCCGTAGCAGGTGTCTATATTGCCGAACCGGAGAAAGTTGATATCCAAGGCGTTTATACCCACATTTATGATTATGACGGAAAATTATTGTTATCCAAAACAAAGGATTTCGAAGCCTATGAATTTCCATTTTCAGGAAAACGAAGACTGGGCGGTATGCCACACTATGGCCACAACTCTCCTGGCATAGACATCGCCAATCAAAAAGAAGGGGACGAGGTATCTTTTGATCTAAACCTCTGGGTTTGGAAAAGTTCTCCAAGTCTCCGTACGAGCATTAAGACTTTGGATGCTGACTTTCATTTTTCTGAAGATGCTTTTCAAAAAGTGCATGTCACCTATGCTATCATACCAGAAAAAAGAGAAGGGGAAAAAGGCTTCGAAACTTTAAGTCCATTCTCTCCGAATAGTGATGCGAAGTTCAATGTTTATAAACGAAACCGTAACTCTAGCATGGTGGATGACTACTATATTATCTACAAATCGGATCATTCGGATAAGTTATTGTTCAGTACCGATGATGAAAGATTTGGCGATAGTTACCCCGGTCATAAGCTCTATCAAACTGACGAGGCGGCAATAATATTATTTCAGGGACTCAAGCGATTTGAGGCGACAGTTATTGTTCCGGAGTTTTGATATTTTACTTGTGATATAAGTAATCGTGGCATTATTCATATTGGATTGAATAGCATGCCTTATGTCCTTTAATGTAAATTACTACTAAACCCACACCCCTCAATTAAAGCCTCAAAATCAGCTCCCAATTCCACTGTGAATCCTTCCTTCAAATCTATTTCTTGACCGGCTTTAAAAACAACATTTCCACCAGAAGGAATGGTACCTTCCGACTCCAAAACTTGTCCAGCATGGTAGATATTATCGGGAATGATTTCTACCAATTGTATGATAGAAATCGGACAAGGCGCCGGGCAAATAATCGTTTTATCATACCGCGAAGCCGTAGCAGGCGTATCAATTAACAAGGGGCAATAACAATCATCTCCCACCAAATACCGCTTCAACCAAGAAAGGCCAATTTTCCCAATATCATCTTGGGCACCTATTGGATCATTGGCGACCCCATGATCTCCACCAGCTACTTCAAAGATTAATTTATCTGTCGTTGCTGGTGTATAGTCATAATGAACATTCGCATGGGAATTAGGCGGTGCGGTAGGGTCATCTTGGCCGCTTAGGATCAAAAGCGGGACGGCGTGATCAAGATCCGAAGGGGTTGGGCCATCTAACCAAGGACATAATGCCATTACGGCTTTCAGGCTGGGGTCGGCAGCACCTGCAAGTTGCGCTCCCCCACCGCCCATAGACCAACCGGCAACAGCAAATCTTTCGACATCAATATTGCCTAGTAGTGGAGAACCTGCCCGCGTATTTTCTTGCCGCAAGGTCTCAATGCCATCTAAAAGGGCATCCCTTCTTGCTCCGGGGAAGTCGAATAGGCTATTCGTTCCAACGGTCATGGTGACAATTCCGTGAGAAGCCAAAAATGGCCCCCATGCTTGAACGGAAGATTGGGGCGAGAAGAATCCTGGAACAAATACAATGCCGGGGAAAGGACCTGTTGCATTGGTCGGATAATATACTGTTGCGCCGGAATACTCTGGCCCGTTTCGTATACCGTCAGCTTCAGTAAGTGTTGCAACGGTGTACATGCCAGGATTGGTGATGTCATCTCTGGTTAAGCCATTACAGTCTTGCGCAAAGCTAAAGTTGGAAATCAATAATGATAAGAGTAGCAATATTGTGCTAAAGGGAGTTGTTGGTACTGTGTTCATATACAAATATAATAATTTTGTTTATAGTTTGGTGTTGTTTTTCTATCTATTTTTCACAGAAAGGACATATGAATAGATAAACACATACCAAATCCTACCCAAACTCCAAATATCCATCATCAATTTTCCCATACCTAAGGTTAACCATATCCTTGATATAATTCTGATGCAACTTCCAAGGGAACTTATCCCCTTGCTTCGGCATTTTATCCAAGGCACGTTGGATGTAGCCAGAGGAAAAATCAATCACCGGTTGTACCTCGATATTTTCATTGTCCAGTTTGGGCACACACTGTTGGAACCCTTTCTCATCCATGTAGTTTAGCAACCTACAAATGTATGCACAAACCAAATCCGCCTTGAGTGTCCAAGAAGCATTGGTGTATCCTACGATGACACCCAGATTAGGAATGTCCTGTAGCATTAACCCTTTGTAGTTGACCAATTTACTGATGTCCTGCACTACGCCATCTACTTCGATTTTCATGCCGCCCGCCATTTTGATGACCAAACCCGTAGCAGAAACAATCAAGTCCGCTTTCAATTCCTTACCCGATTTTAGCAAAATACCATCCGAGGTAAAAGTATCGATATGATCCGTCACCACAGCACATTTTCCATCCTTAATAGCATGCAATAAATCACTGTCCGGCACAACACAAAGTCGTTCGTCCCAAGGATTATATTTGGGATTAAAATGCGTCTCGACATCGTAATCTTTTCCCAATACTTTTTTAATTTGACCCTTCACAAATTTCTTGACCGCATCAGGCTTTCTCCTAGAAATCCAGTACACATACATGCCCAGCAATATATTTTTCCAGCGTGCAAAAAAATGTGCCATCTTATTCGGTAACAAGCGATGCATCCATTTGGCAAATCCATCATGTAGCGGACGCGACAAAATATAAGTGGGCGAACGTTGCAGCATGGTAATGTGCTTTGTTTTTTCTGCCATTGTTGGCACCAAGGTCACTGCCGTCGCACCACTCCCAATCACGACCACTTCTTTGTTTTCGTAATCAATATCGTCTGTCCACTTTTGGGGATGCACAAACCGCCCTTTGAAATTTTCTAAGCCTTTAAATTCTGGTGTATACCCATTTTCATAATCATAATATCCCGTGCAGAGCATCAAAAAACTGCAGGTCGCTTTTACGACTTGATTCGTTTTTTTATTCGTTCCCGTAACCGTCCACTTATTTTCTTTTGACGACCAGGCAATTTCCGTCATATAATGGTTAAAACGAATCTTATCTTTGATCTTATATTCTGTTACGGTTTCTTCAAGGTATTGCAAAATTGTATCTGCATCCGAAATCGTCTTGTTATATGTCCAAGGCTTAAAAGAATAGGAAAAGGTATGCATATCCGAATCGGAGCGGATACCGGGGTATTTGAATAAGTCCCACGTGCCCCCAATGTTATCTCGACCTTCAAAAATGGTGTAGGTTTTCTTTGGGCAGTGCATACTGAAGTGGCAGGCGGCGTCTATGCCGGAGATGCCGGCTCCTATGATGATGATGTCGAGGTGTTGCATGGTGGTTTAAGTAGATGCTAGATATTAGACGTTAGATTTTAGACTCACTTCTAACTAATTAGAAGCTCTTTACAAAAATTTAATTATAAAGATAATTTTGTCTTATTACCTAATTTTAAAACTGTTCACTTGTCTGTTCAGGGTAAAAATAGGAATACTTTTTATCTTTACCTAAAATAGTTTGTATGCATTTGATAATTGGAAGAAGAGCGAATTTTTAAACGTGTAACCGAAAAATATGGTAGCGAGGAAATTTGGGTCAAATTTTTAATCAAAAAGGAGAATTTTCCTATTATTGCACTAACTTTTCATAAAAAATCATGCATCATTGTGTAATTAAGATTAACTTTATGTTATGGCTAGAGGGTATTATATTTAGTAGTGTATACGATAGCTAGTAGTACCGTAAAAAAATAT
This sequence comes from Saprospiraceae bacterium, assembly GCA_020627865.1. Taxonomy (GTDB): domain Bacteria; phylum Bacteroidota; class Bacteroidia; order Chitinophagales; family Saprospiraceae; genus JAHDGC01. The sequence goes on from JAHDGC010000122.1 coordinate 8,060, forward strand.
TTCTTATGGACAATTATATGGATAAAATAGAAATCAATCCTAACATTATGTTTGGGAAACCTGTAATCAAGGGAACAAGAATTACAGTTGAAGCCATTCTGGAAGAATTTGGAGCCGGAAAGGATATGCAGGATTTGTTAAAGGCTTACCCCCATATTGATGCGGATGCCGTTTGGGCAGCGTTTAGGTTTGCAGCAGATGCTTTGAGGGGAGAACGTACTTATACGATTGCTGTATGAATTTTGTAGCAGATGAGGGCGTGGATGCTCCTATTGTAGAAGCCCTACGGTCGGTTGGGCATGATGTATTGTACATTGCCGAAATCAAGTCCGGTATTTCTGACGATAAGGTTTTGGCATATGCAAATGAAGAAGATCGTATTTTGATTACACGGGATAAAGATTTTGGGGAGTTGGTTTATCGGGAGAAAAAAATTCATTCAGGTATTATATTGAATCGTTTATATGTGTTTGATAGTTTGAGGAAGGCCGAAATTTTGAAAAATGTGATTGAGAAATACGGAACCGAATTGGTAGGGGCTTTTACCGTTATTCAACCGCATAAAGTTCGGATAAAAAAATTGTAATCAAACTAACGTTGATTGTTTTTGACCCGCTTTTAAAACATATTCACCAATGGATAAAGTAAGTAGTATCACGCCTTATTCTGCTCACGGATAAAATCATAAACCCTCCGAGCAATACCTTTCGCCTCCTCCGTCAAGTCCTCATACGAATCCATAAAACCAACAGCATCTTTTGCAAATTGAACTTTGTTGCGAATGGTTCCTGATACAGCCTGATATTTCCTTTTCAGGTCAGGCACGTTTCCTGCAATAAACTTACCCAAAGGCTTATCCTCGTAGTCTTTTTTATCCCATGAACTAAAATCTAACCCATCCAGTGTTTTATGTTCCCATTGTTGTTATTGGGCGAAGGCCTCTGAGGGTGGGAATGTAGATTTCTTAGAAGTTGAAGTTGATGGATGACAGGTCTGAGCTTTTAATTTTAGAAATACTATCATAAATTTTATTTAATTCCCTAGCAATAGCCTGATTTCTCATTGTTTGTAAATCTCCTCTAATTAGTAACTCATGAGAGCTGATAGAATTAGGTTTATACTCTCTTATTAAAGATTGAAGTGAATTCTTAGTTACTAAAAACAATTTTCTTAAATCAGTATCCTTTCGTAAAAAAGTATTTATAAACTTATCTATAGATTTAAGTACAGACACACCATTGGCATCAACATTATCGCTGGTTTTAGTTCTCTTTTGTTCGATGGACGGACTCCATGAAAAAGATCATAACCTCAAACTATTAAGTACTATAGACCAAGCATGTGCTGTGTCCCCCTTTGGAGAGGGATTTAGAGGGAGGATTTCGTACAATCAATTCAAAATCAACAAATTATCACTATTCCTCCCCCTAACCCCTCCCGAGGGGGACAGTATATTCTCGGCTTCACAGCACTATTGCTCAGGCTATGTTTTTCATGTTTTTTTCATATGGCTTAGCTAAGTTGGCAGCATTCATCTTGAAGCTAACCGGTAGCTTCGAGACACAAACTCCCCCATCACTCAAACAAAACCCGCCTCGTCAACGTATGCCGTTCATCAGAAACCTGTAGCAAATACAACCCATGAAGTCCCACAGGCGTTTGAATAGTAAATTGTTGATCTAAGTTTTTAATGTGCCATATAGCGATTTCCTTTCCGTTGAGATCAAAAAGTTGAACCGCAACTTTGCCCTGAAAATAGTTTTGACAAATAATGCTCAACTCCGTAGAAGCAGGGTTAGGAAGCAGCTTTACTGCATCGGCAGCAACCACTGTCAATCCATCAATGAGCATGGTTGTAAAACTAAACGTTTCTGAGACTGGCTCCCCGCAAGCATCGGGACTGGTGATTTGCCAGTAATATGTTGTATTGGCCAACAGCTCCGATGGAATCGTATAATTATTTTCGGTAAGTGCAAGAGAGAATATGACTTCTCCTGAAAAATCTGGGGAGGAATTAAATTCCAACAAGTAAACGCCGTTATCATTTGCTTCCCAATTTAGGGTGGGTGCAAGCGGAATGCCAACACTTTCATTTGCTGGTTCAGCCAATACAGTGGCTTCTCCTGAAGGAAGTACTTCCGCCATTATGGAATTCATAGTTACAGCTTCGCCATCTTCTGCCGTGATTTCAATTTCGACCTGCCCTGCTTCCATTAAATTACTAACGACAACATCAACGATACTGCCCGGTGTTGCTGGATTTTCACTGAAAGTAATGCTTGCGCCCTGTGGCACAACGCCCGATAAGTTTACACCGCCTTCATCAAAATCAGCACCGACTAATATTCTAAAATTGAGATCACTGTCGGGACAAGTCCTCAAATCAGATTCTAATGGAAACACTGTGTTGTCAATGGGAGGACTAAACAAATACAAACCACTCGCCATATCGGAAACCAAAATTTTACCGGAAGGCAACAGGCAATAAACGCCCCAAGCACCTTTGAACCAAGAGTCGTTAATCCCAGGATAGGTATCATAAAAAAACTTGCGAACAACATTCGTCGGATCAGTTGCATCAAAAATTTGAATACCATCAGAATAGTAAGATACATAAACGAGATTGCCTCTTACCATTGCGTTGTGTGCAATATGTTGTGGATTTTCATTATCAGACTTAAATAAGTCTACAACTTCCATATCTGAAAAATCAGAAATGTCAACACTTTTGACATAAGCACCACCGGTTTCATCGCATAAAAAATAATGACTGCCGTCTTCAGATGGCCAGCCCGAATGATTATAGCCGCTGTTGATATAGTCCGTCATATTACCAATGAGCACGGGATTCGTTACTTCTGTATAGTCATAGACTTTCAATGAGCTACCGGTATTAGCAAACACAATGTTATTTGCAGCATATACATCATGCCCTAGGTTAGGGCCATTGTGAAGGGAAATCGGCACTTCAGGATTTTCCAACGAAAGCACATGTCCGTTAACAGAGTATAATCTGGCATGCATGGTATCAATAAAAATATTGTGTGTTCTATTGATAAATTCATTCGAGTCATAAACCAGTTCAACGGTCTCCGGCAATCCGGAAAAATCCATAATTTGTAAAGAACTTTGTCCTTCATCTGCAACGGCATAAAGATAGTTACCATAGCTGTGAAAGTCTCGGTGAATGATCCCAGTTCCTTGTGCCGCCCCGGGGATAAAAGCCACTTCGGAAAGCGTCGTTCCGTTGGGTTCAAGACTGATGAAGTGTGTTCCCATTGTCGAACCAATTACGGCATATTCGACATCATTGACAACGATTCCCCAAACTTCATTATAACGACCGAAAGCCATTTCTGGAAGTGCATCATTTTGCCAGTTGCCGAGCAAGTTTAGTTCTTGAACTTGTGCTTCAGATATGGGTGTAAAAAATATCATCATAAGCAATCCAAGGAGCAGATAATTTTTTTTGTACATAGTAATTTTTTTGTTAAGAATTAAAAGCCTGCAAACGACAGGCTCAACTATGCAAAAATACACATTTCTGTAAACTTCTGTTGCCTTTCTGTTGACACAAATGTAATTTAATACCAATAATTCACCTTCAAAATCAAAGCCCGATTATTCGAAAATAAGCCCCTTTCTGCGGAGGGTAAATTCAAAACATCATAATTGTCCACGTAAACTAAAAAGACATCTGACATCGGAGAAAAGCGCCATTGGAGTCGGCTGTTGATGCCCATGTAGTCGGATTGATCGACGTATTGGAAGATGGTTGTCCATAGCAGATTTTTGTTGAAGCCAATTTCTATTTTGGAAATCAGTGCCGTAATTTTAGATTGCCCGTAAGGGTCGGGAAAATTCAAATCGTTCCATTGGTAGCCGACAAAAAAATTTCCCCAAGGTTGAATTCTGTAATTGGCGCCAGCACTAAAGGAAGTCAGGCGGCCATTGTAAAAACTACCGATTCTGGCAGAAGCATCCATAGATAAGGCTTTACGGCCATCTGAAGCATAAGAAATTTCTCCACTCCAAGTTTTATAGCGATCTTGTGGCAAAGGCGTTTCTCCTGTAAAACTAAATGGATACAACAATGCAATATCATTGTAATTTACCGCGGCCTCGAATTCAGAGGTATTTCTAAAAGTCATTGCATAATGTAAACGCGTTGTTGTTTCATTAAAACTCCAGTCACTGTTGAAGATCGAAGTATTACCAAGATCAATTTGGTGTCTTTGGATATTACCTTCCCTCGGTCTTTTTTGATATTCTATATAAATTTCCTCAGAATTAAATCCAGCCCTAACAGTAGTATCCCGTTCTGCATCGTAGTTGTTTACCCTAGCGGTAAATCCCATGTCTGCAAAATAGTTTTCTTGAAACATCACCCAATCGGTGCTAAAAGTCCAGTTGGCATTTTTGTATCGCCCGCCCGCATTGTAAATCATATTATCCTGATGGAAACCTTCCTTGAGGGAACCATGTGCCCCACCCCAAACTCTTATAACATTATCGTCTGATTGGTATAGCCCTTCCAAACTGATGTTTCTACCATAATCACTTTTCACCGTTTCTGTTTTATCATAGGCTTGCCGGTTGAGAAAAAGTCCCTGAATAAATGATCTTCCAAACTGACGCTTATAGGCTATGGC
>JAHDGC010000123.1 GCA_020627865.1 Saprospiraceae bacterium
GTTGTTCACCAAATCGGAACGATATGAGGAGGCCATCAAAGATTATGATGCCTACTTGAAGATTGATCGCTACCACGCGGATATGTATTATGAAAGAGGCATGGCGCTCCGTGTCGTTGGACGTTTGGACGAAAGTCTTCGCGATTTTAATGAGGCCATCCGCCTGAAAAATAATTCTGGCTTTTATTATTATGAAAGGGCAAAGACCTATGCGCAACAGGGAAATAAAGCGGCTGCCAAACAGGATGCACAAAAGGCACAGCAGCTGGGGACGCAGGTGGATGCGGCGTTTTTGCAGCAGTTGAATTAAATATTGAATACCGTGTAACAAAAGTTTCTTATAAAAATGAGTTCCATAGGAACGACATATCCTTGCCCTGTCTGCGTGGCTTGCCAGGCAGGCAGAAACGCAAGTGTCTGGAACGCTTGTAGGAAAATAAAATTATAAAGAATTTTGTTACAGTATATATTGGACTTGTAATAGCATAATATAAAGACATGAAATTCATAACCATATCTGATACACACGGATGCCATCGCGAATTAGAACTCCCGGCTGGAGATGCCATTATCCATTCCGGAGACTTTTGCGATTTGGGAAATGTAAATGAAGTGTTGGATTTTGTAGCATGGTACAAGGAATTGGATTATGAATGGAAACTATTGATCGGGGGAAACCACGATGATCTTGCTGCAACGCAACCCGCTCGATTTAAAGCCATGTTGTCGGAAGAAATCTGTTATTTGAATGATAGCGGAACGACAGTAAACGGATTGAACATATGGGGTTCGCCAGTGCAACCAGATTTGGTCGGCTGGGCTTTTGGGAAGAACCGAGGAATGGAAATGAAAGCACATTGGGATTTAGTGCCCGAAGATACGGACATCTTAATCACGCATACACCGCCATATGGGATTTTGGATAAGTCAAGCAGAGGGTTATCGTTAGGGTGTGAAATGTTATTGGACAGATTAAAAGTTGTGCAGCCAAAGTTTCATATTTTTGGGCATATTCATGCCAGCTATGGAAGGGAAAGTAATGGCGATACGGAATTTATCAATGCATCAAATTATAATTCTAGAAGGGGTTTGGTTAATGCTCCGGTGGTGTTTGAGATAACTTAAAAGGTATTGTTCGGTTGCCATTTCAAGGCTGTAACTATAGAAAAATCAATACATATATTTCAGCTTATTAAAATAATAGTTATCTTGTAAGAAAAAAGTTAAGATGACGATAAAAATAGATACAGATTTGATAGATCAAATATTAGAATTGCCAGAAGCACCGCTTCTAGTAGATAAGTTGAACAAAGCGTTAGAGGAAGAAGGAAAAAAAAGAATCAATTTTTACGAAAACATATCCGAATTTTGTAAATCAGAGTTTATAAATGGAGAAGTTATTGTCCATTCTCCAGTTGTAAAGGAGCACAATGAAGTCAATGGAAATCTTTATAAAATCATAGATACGTATGTTGTAGATCATGAACTTGGGTTTGTAGGAATTGAAAAAATATTAATACGGTTAACCCGAAATGATTACGAGCCGGATTTGTGTTTTTTCAAGCGTAAAAAAGCAGATAAATTTGAAGTAGGACAGAAATTTTTTCCAGCACCAGATTTAGTCATTGAAGTCGTATCCAAAGGAACGGTGAAGAGGGATAGAGGAATAAAATACAAGGATTATGAAAAACATCAAGTAGAAGAATACTGGATTGTAGATCCACAAAAGAAAATAGTAGAACAATATCATTTGAAAAAAGGAAAGTACGAATTGGTTTTGAAATCCAAGAATGGTGAAATAAAGAGCCTTGCAATAAAAGGACTGAAGATGCCAATTCAGACCATCTTTGATAAAAAGTTGACGAATCTTTTTGTGAAGGAAATGTAATACCTTGTAAAAAGTTTATTTAAGTACCACTCATATTTACATCTTCCCCCTTACCCAATACAAAACATCCAAATACAAAAACGCCCGTTGCTCATACGGATTCGATTCCAGTTCCCGTAACTTTTCGTAAGTCGTTTGCCAGATACCTTTGACTTCCAAAACCGGAGCATTTGCCACTTTCCGGAAAGCAGCCAAAACTTCAACCTGAAACAGATTCTTCTCTTTCGCCGCAGCAAAAAACTTATCGTAACTTCGAATTAACTTTAACAGCATGTTTACATTGTCTAGATCGTAAACGGCCATCAAGTGCATCAACCTCGTGTAAGACTGAATATCCTCCCGTAAGGAACTCTTTGACATTTGGGTAATGTACAGCAGATAATTCAAGGCATCCTTTGGCCGGTTAGCACCCAGATACATCCAAGCAATTTTATAATAAATCACCATCACCTTATGCGGATCAAGATTCATCTCATACCTTTTTAATCGCTTTAAAGTTCTCGGGATCCCTGCAACACCGGCTTCAAAAGTTTTATTCAAAAAATGATTGTTCATCCTTCCGCTATGGGTATACAAAAACGAAATGATCTTGGTGTTCTTTTCAAACTTGCTGTAATTTTTTTTCCGGAAAGTTTCCAGTTCCATAAGGTACGCTTGGTGCGCATCTTTTCTTTTTAAATTAAAACACGATGTTATCAAATAATGGTAGCCCCGCAAGTATAGGTGAATGTCTCGGTTTCGCAAATTAGGAAATGCCTTGAAAACCTCAATCCACTTCAAGGAATATTGATAACATTTTTCAAAATCATTCAAAATATAATAATACCAAACATGGGATTGATAGTAGTAAACTTTTTCAATTAAGCCCAGTTTATCCAAGTTGATTTCTGGCAACAATTCTTTCTTGAAGATGTGTTCTATTGCTTGTCGTTCCGCTTCATTCTTTACATGCCCTTTCTCCACATAAATTTTATGCATCTTCAGCCGCAAATTGGAAAGGTTGATCCGGTTCGAAATGGTATCCGCAGCATTGCTCGCCTCTGCGATCATATCATCTATGGGTTTTGATTTACTCCGGGTGATATGCCGCGAATGAATCATTTTTTCTATTTCAACAATAGTAAGTGTCGAAAAATCTGCATTGTTTTTGTAAGCAATTTGTTTGGCCGAAGCCAGCATCTTTAAAGCTTGTTGATATAATCCTTTTCCATACAAGACATAACAAAAGTCAATCAGCTCTCGGATTTTCATGTTCGCTCGCTTTTCTTTTTCGAGTAATCGCAAGCGATTTAATACCTGTATGTAAAGGTGCCGCTTGACATTTGTATAGGGCGTGTTGGATTTGAACCCTAACTTTTTCTTTACTAACGCATCATCCGGTGTATCCAATTTGTCAAATAAATCAAATAATTTCAGGTATAACATATCCGTTCCGGACTGCGTACGGCGGGCAAACAACTTGAATGCACGCTTCTCCGCTTTGTTCATGGACTTAACTAGACGGAATACATCTTCTGTTTTTGAACTGGCCATAACAATTTTGTTCGTTTATTTTTATTTTAACTTAATGATTATGAGTGTTTTATATCTTTAGTGGTAGCTTTTGGAAATCATGTTTTACCGAATTAAGTGAATGAGAATATCCTTTTTTACGCATATCTTTACAATAGAATATAACACGAATATACTTTTTTTATACAATTATCTATATCTGTTTCCTTGTTAACCTGTCCGTTAGCTAGCTGATTTTTTATTGGATAAAATTTAAGGTATTTAATGTCAATAGATTCTTCATGTAAAGTTTTAAAGTAAAGGGAAATTGTGGGCAAGGAACCCCGCTGGGGATGAAGGGGAAGCGATGCCTGCCTGCGTTACTTGGAAGGCAGGGCAAATTCCCCTTTATACTTTTACAAAATAAAATTATCATAAAACTCGGAATTATGAAAAAAATAGAAGCAATTATTCGTTCCTCAAAATTTGAAGATGTCAAAGAAGGATTGGAAGAGATTGGGCTTAAGTTTTTTTCTTTCCTCGAAATCAAAGGGCATGGAAGAGAGAAAGAAGATGATTTTACTTATCGCGGTGTCCCTTATGATTCCGGTTTTATTCCAAGACAAAAATTAGAAATTATTCTCCGAGACGAAGACGTAGAAAAAGTTGTGGATGTAATTTGTGAAAATGCCAAAACGGGAAATATCGGCGATGGTAAAGTTATTGTTACCAATGTAGAGTCCTTTGTTAGAATCCGTTCTGGAGAAACTTCTGAATTAGCTTTATAATTAAAAAAAACGAAAAACCTTCTGTTGTTCGCTACAACATATCCGAAGGTTTGTTGTATGCTGATAAAAGTAACGGTCTTGTCTGCATGTACTTGTACAGGCAGGCTTTGACCGGAGAATGTGAGAGAATTTTTTCAAATTGTTAAACAAAGAAAAATTGCGCGCAGATTCTCCTTTTAGGGGATGGGGGTAAGAAAAGCAAAATTTTTCTTGAAAAATCAAAACATATACCTTATGAGCCATTGGAATACTTTACTACTAGACGCAAATCCAGATCCCGAAAATGCAGCCTTGGCACTTGCGCAGATAGCGAAAGAAACCGCAGAGTTGGGGCAGTTTACAACAAACAACTTGTGGATACTCATCGCGGCAGCAATGGTGTTCTTAATGCATCTAGGGTTTTCCGCATTGGAAGCCGGTTTTGTGCGGAGAAAAAATGTTGTAAATATATTGTTTAAAAATGCCATGATTATCGGTATTGGATTATTGACTTACTGGTTCGTGGGGTTTAATCTGATGTATCCGGGCGAGAATGCCGGAGGTTATGTCGTATGGCCAGATTTTCTACTGAATCCTACGCCTGCTGATATGACGAGTGCATATGGCGATTATACTTTTTATTCTGATTTTATCTTCCAAGCAATGTTTGCCGCAACTTGTGCAACGATTGTGTCCGGTGCTGTGGCGGAACGGATCAAGTTGGAAGCTTTCCTACTTTTTTCCCTTTTGTTCGTGATGTTGGTTTATCCCATAGTTGGATTTTGGAAATGGGGAGCCGGTTGGTTAGACGCTTTAGGCTTCTATGATTTTGCAGGTTCCACACTGGTTCATTCTGTAGGAGGCTGGGGCGCACTTGCGGGAATTATATTGTTGGGGGCAAGAGATGGAAAGTATACCAGAAAAGGAATGCGCGCCATCAGGGGGCACAGTATGCCACTGGCCGCTATCGGAGTCTTCTTGTTATGGTTTGGCTGGTATGGCTTCAATGGTGGTTCCGTTTTGAGTGCTGATCCGGCTCTGACTTCCCTAGTGTTTACCACAACTTCTATGGCCGCGGCGGCAGGTGCGATAGGAGCGGCAATAACCAGTTACCTCATGTTCAAGACACACGATTTGTCTATGGCCATGAATGGTATCCTCGGAGGTTTGGTTGGGATTACTGCCGGAGCTGATGTTGTATCGGTAAACAGTGCTGTTTTAATTGGCTTGATTGCAGGCGTATTGATTCCACTTGCCGTTACGTTTTTCGATAGGCTAAAATTGGATGACCCGGTAGGAGCAACTTCTGTGCATTTGGTCTGCGGAATCTGGGGCACTTTGGCCGCTGGCATATTTGGAAATCACGCAGAAGGCGTGGGAGAAATTTCAGATCAATTGATCGGCATCGCTGCTACTGGTGCTTTTAGTTTCTCTTCTGCATTCTTGATCTTTTATGCACTAAAGAAAACGATGGGCATCCGAGTGTCCGAAGAAGAAGAGGAAAAAGGATTGGATATTGGCGAACATGAGTTAGCTGCCTATTCATAGCAACGAAGCTGTCCTACTTCATAGTCCAAATAAAAAACACCATAACAAATTATTTGTCGAGTGCATAGCAAAGTCGATTTTTTATTATACACTCTGATTCATCAAAGACCTAATAAGACGATATTATGAATTCATCAACACCAAGTGAGCAACGAGGCCTATACACACCACAATATGAAAGAGATTCCTGTGGCGTTGGCCTGATGGTCAACCTTAAAAATAGACCTTCCCATTATGTAGTCGATTCGGCGCTAACCATTCTTGAAAATATGGTGCATCGAGGGGCTAGTGGATGCGAAGAAAATACCGGAGACGGTGCTGGAATGTTACTTCAAATTCCGCATGATTTTTTTAAGACCATTTTTGCCAAAACAGCAAAGCAGTTACCAGCACAAGGAACGTATGGTATCGGTATGTTTTTTTTGCCGAAAGATAAAGCGAAAAAAGATTGGTGCATGAAGCTTGTCCGGGAACAGAGCTGGGAAGCTGGTTTTGAACTTGCATTAGAAAGAACGGTTCCTACGAATAATGCGATGATTGGTGAAACGGCTCTGAACTCGGAACCAGATATTGTACAGCTTTTTTTTGAATCGAATCAGGATGATATATATAATCTAGAAAGCCGTTTTTATCTGTTACGGAATATTATTACTAAGAAAATATATCAGCAAGCACCAGAATTAGTAGATACCTTTTACATTTGTTCCTTATCATCTAAAACGATAGTTTATAAAGGCCTTTTAACGGCAGAACAACTGCGTGGATATTATCCTGATTTTCAGGAAGAGACTTTTTGTTCCGCGATAGCAATGGTACACAGTCGCTTTTCAACGAATACTTTTCCGAAATGGAAGCTGGCACAACCTTTCCGCTGCATAGCACATAACGGAGAAATTAATACCTTGCCGGGTAATATCAACTGGTGGAAAGCACGAGAAAATAACATGGTGTATACTGGTTCGATTTCGGATGAAATTGCTGCTGCTTTCCCGGTTTGTGATGATGCCATTTCTGATTCCGGAAATTTTGATAATGTCGTTAATTTCTTGAATCATACTGGGAAGTCTTTGCCACAAGCCATGATGATGATGATCCCAGAAGCTTGGCAGAATGATGTGGCTATGGCACCGTACAAAAAAGCATTTTATAAGTACCACGATGCCATTATGGAACCTTGGGATGGCCCTGCCTCCATTTGCTTTTCGGATGGTACTATTGCCGGAGCAACTTTGGATAGAAATGGTCTTCGCCCCTCACGCTATATGGTCACTAAGGATGATTTTCTGATTCTTGGAAGTGAGGCGGGTTGTTTAGATATTGCTGCTGATAATATTGTGAAAAAGGGAAGGTTGGAGCCGGGGAAAATATTGTTAGCAGATTTAAGTCAACAGTGTATTGTTTCTGATGAGAAAATAAAATCCATTATTTGTGAAGAACACCCTTACGGAAAGTGGTTAGAAGAAAACGCGCTTCATATTATCGAGCTACCGGAAAAGGAAACACGATTGGAAAAAAGTTTGCTGGACTTTCGGAAAAGACAGCTTGCTTTCGGGTTTACCTTAGAGGATGAAAAGTTGATTGTAAATGCCATGTTGAAAAATGGTAAGGAACCTATTGGTTCCATGGGGGCAGATATTCCATTGGCTGTTTTTTCAAAAATTGCACAACACCCCGCGAATTACTTTAAGCAACAATTTGCGGAAGTAACAAATCCTCCGATAGATTCCTTGCGCGAAAAATTCTTCATGACTTTGTCTACGGCCATCGGTGCCGGCAGTGGTATCGTCAATGTTGGGGCGAAGGAAGCCCGAACCATTCGGTTTGATTCTCCTGTTTTGAAAGAGAAAGATTTGAGGAAGATACTGTATAGCAATCTACCCGGTTTTAAAGTAGCTTCTATTCCAATTACCTATGATTTTGATAATACCCTAAAAGAAGCCATTGACGATATTTGTAATCAGGCCATTAGTCTTATTGAGGAAGGTGTCCGAATCATTCGATTGACAGATCGCTTGATTCATGAAAATAAAGTCAACGTGCCCTCCTTGTTGATAACGGGAGCGTTGCACCATAGGTTAATTGAAAAAGGATTGCGCAAAGATGTTGGTATTATCATAGATGCCGGAGATGTTTGGGAAACCCATCATTTTGCTTGTCTCTTATCTTTTGGTGCCGATTTGATCTGTCCACATATAGCTTTGGAGGCTTGCAAGAAATTGAGTAAATCTCATAGCTATACTTCAACAGAAGCCATTGAAAAATATCGGAAAGCGGTCAATACAGGCTTGTTGAAAATTATGTCTAAGCTAGGCGTTTCTACCTTGGCATCTTATAAAGGAGCACAAACCTTCGAAGCATTGGGTATCTCAAAAGAGGTGATCGATCTTTGTTTTAAAGGAACAGTTTCCAGAATTGACGGGATGACTTTTGAGGACTTGGAGCGGGAAAATAGGGCAAAGCATAATTTGGCTTTCTTTTCTGATAATAAGAAATTGGTAGATGTCGGTGCTTACCAATGGAAACGGCGGGGGGAGTATCATTTGTTTAATCCAAGTTCTATTCATTTATTGCAATTTTCTACAAAGACGAACAACTATGACATTTACAAGAAATTTGCAACGGAAATTGATAAATTAGAAAATAATGCCAGCACACTCCGCAGTTTTTTGAAAATAAAAAATACGGATAAAAGTATTCCGATAGCGGAGGTAGAGCCAGTAGAAAATATCCTCAAACGCTTTGCTACAGGAGCCATGTCTTTTGGTTCCATCAGTCACGAAGCACATACCACTTTGGCGAAAGCCATGAATAGAATTGGTGGGAAAAGCAACAGTGGCGAAGGTGGCGAGGATGAAAGAAGGTTCCGCGTTTTGAAAAATGGAGACTCTGAAAAATCCGCGATCAAACAAGTTGCTTCCGGTAGGTTTGGCGTGACGATAAATTACCTGACCAATGCAGAGGAATTGCAAATTAAAATGGCACAGGGCGCAAAACCCGGGGAGGGTGGCCAGTTGCCCGGACATAAAGTAGATGAAAATATCGCACGTGTGCGGCATGCCACGCCAGGCGTAGGGTTGATTTCTCCACCACCGCACCATGATATTTATTCCATTGAGGATTTGGCTCAACTCATTTATGATTTGAAAAATGCTAACCGCAAAGCACGCATCAGTGTGAAGCTTGTTGCCAAAGCCGGTGTGGGGATCATTGCCTCTGGTGTGACCAAAGCGCATGCGGATCACATCTTGATTTCTGGTAGTGATGGGGGAACGGGCGCATCTCCCTTGAGTTCGATTCGGCATGCGGGATTACCTTGGGAACTTGGCCTTTCGGAAACGCACCAAACCCTCGTGTTAAATGGTCTTAGAGATCGGGTTGTTTTGCAAACAGACGGCCAAATTAGAACAGGAAGAGACCTTGCCGTAGCTTGTATGTTAGGGGCAGAAGAGTGGGGGATTGCCACAGCAGCTTTAGTGGTAGAAGGTTGTATTTTGATGAGAAAATGCCACCTGAATACTTGTCCTGTCGGGATTGCCACACAAGACAAAGACCTGCGGAAAAAATTTGATGGTAAGGTTGAGCATCTCGTAAATTATTTCCATTTTCTGGCAGAACACCTGCGGGAAATCATGGCCGAACTCGGCATCCGAACCGTAAATGAATTGGTGGGTAGAACAGACTTGTTGGAAATTAATGGTTTAGATAAACATTGGAAAACGAAAAATGTTGACCTTGCTCCAATCTTGTTCCAACAAGAAAATAAATACGAAAACACCATGTTTGCATCAAAGGAGCAAAATCATGATTTGGAAAATGTTTTGGATAGAACGTTGATCGCTTTGTCAAAGAAAGCCAGAAAAAAACGGGAAACATATAGCGATACATTAGCCATTAAAAATACAAATCGTGCAGTTGGTACCATGTTATCTAATGAAATTGCAAAGCAATACGGCTCGCAAGGTATGCCAAAGGATAGCCTTAACTTTTCGTTTGAAGGTTCTGCCGGGCAAAGTTTCGGTGCCTTTGCGGCCAAAGGTTTGTCGTTTACCTTGGAGGGAGAAGCCAACGATTATTTTGGCAAAGGATTGAGTGGAGGGAAGCTTGTCGTTAAACCCCAAAAAGCAGCAAGCTTCGATCCGAATCGTAATATCATTGTTGGAAATGTGGCTCTTTATGGAGCAACTTCTGGAGAAGCTTACATCAATGGGCATGCCGGAGATCGTTTTTGTGTCCGGAACAGTGGCGCGCATGCCGTCGTGGAGAGCATCGGGGATAATGGTTGCGAATATATGACGGGAGGGATTGCCGTGATCCTCGGAAAAATAGGCCGGAATTTCGGTGCAGGCATGAGTGGTGGTTTGGCCTTTTTGTATAAACAAAGCAAAGCAAATCTTTCGAGCATCAACAAAGCAATGGTTTTGTTAGAAACACCGAATGAAGATGACCTCAGTCTAATTCGTTTGCTGATTCAAGATCATTACAAGTACACAGGAAGCAAAATTGCATCGAAAATTTTAGACAATTGGAATAATTCAATTCAACATTTTACAAAGGTGATTCCGCAAGAATACAAGCGCGCAATGTTGGAGCGAAAATCACTGAGAACCGCGCATGGTTAATAAACATCCTACAAGAGTGAGTCCTGTAGGGACGGTATATCCTTGCCAGAGATAAAATCTCTGAAAAACATTAGAAGGACAATTGTTCTATAAAAATAATTTTGTAATTATTTTGTTATAAATCAAAATATCATGGCTGACATTAACGGCTTCAAACATATAAAAAGATCGCTTCCAGAAACAGAAGCACCAGTATCCAGAGTAGAACATTTCAACGAAATGATCAAACCAACGAACCTGTCTCACAAAAAAGATCAGGCAGCCAGATGCATGGATTGCGGTGTACCATTTTGTCACAATGGTTGCCCATTAGGAAATAACATTCCAGACTTTAATGATGCGGTGTATCATAATGATTGGAAGTTGGCTTACGAAATATTAGACAGTACAAATAATTTCCCAGAATTCACCGGCAGGATATGTCCGGCGCCTTGCGAGGCATCTTGTGTGCTAGGGATCAATAATGATCCTGTTGCAATAGAATATATTGAAAAGTCAATTATTGAAAAAGCTTTTGAAGAAGGTTGGGTAACACCAGAATCGAACACGAAGCACACAGGGCAGCGGGTCGCCATCGTGGGTTCCGGACCTGCCGGGCTTGCCTGTGCCGACCAGTTGAATAAAGCCGGGCATGCGGTGACCGTTTTTGAAAAAAGTGATCGAATCGGTGGCTTGCTCCGGTATGGCATTCCAGATTTTAAATTGCAAAAAGATGTCATTGATCGTAGGTTGACCATTATGGAAGCATCAGGTGTTGTTTTCAAAGTCAATACCAATGTCGGTGTAGACATTACTGCAGCGGAACTGGAAAAAGATTTTGATGCCATTGTTCTTTGTGGCGGTTCCAGTGTGCCGAGGGATTTACCCGTTCCGGGAAGAAACCTCAAAGGCATCCATTTTGCGATGGAATACCTGACGGAAAATAACAAGATAGTTGCGGGAGACCAATTAGAGAATTGCATTGATGTGAAAGATAAAAAAGTATTGGTCATCGGTGGAGGAGATACCGGTTCAGATTGTATCGGAACATCCAACCGATTGGGAGCAGCTTCCATTCTCCAGATTGAGCTAATGTCAAAATTGCCCAATTCGAGAACAGTCGATAACCCTTGGCCACAGTGGCCGATGATTTTACGAACATCTTCTTCCCATAAGGAAGGTTGTGACCGGGAGTGGAGTGTTATGACAAAGGAGTTTGTTTCAGGAGATGGCATCCATCTTTCAGGGGTAAAAGTTGTAGAAATTGAATGGAAAAAAGATGCTACTGGAAAGCATAGGATGTGTGAAGTTGCAGGTACAGAAAAAGTCATCCCTTGTGATGTAGCCTTTTTGGCCATCGGTTTTGTACATCCCCTAAAAGATGCTTTACTAACAGATTTGAAGATTGAATTGGATGCCAGACAAAATGTAAAAACTCAAAACTACAAAACCTCCTCCGACAAGGTGTTTGCAGCAGGTGATATGAGACGAGGGCAATCCCTCGTTGTGTGGGCCATATCCGAAGGGCGAGAAGCTGCCGTTGTGGTAGATGAATATTTAACAGGTCAGCCTTCTTTACTTTTAGAGAAAGAAGCATCCTTGTTGGCAGTGTGAAGCAATGGTATTGTGGCCTGTAGAGGTTAATTGAAAATTGACCGACAAAATCATGTAAATCAATTAATCATACGAACCTGCCTTCCAAGGAACGGTCATGGTTCAGACAGTTACGGAAATTAGATTGTTTATTAGTATGATAGGGTGAGTGCGGCAAAATTTCCTATAAAAAGAGAATTTATTTTTGTTTTTGATAAAATATTTGGTGTTAGAATTACTGTTTGTTATGGTCAGTAATTTATTTTGAATTCGTCTTTTCTTCTCTTTGAAGAAAGAAAACAGCACTCCGGTAATTAGAAGTAGCAACCGGAGGCTGTTTTTTTATTTTATGCCAAAAAGTAAACTTTACTCCTTTATATTTTAATAAACCGCTTAGCCATAATCTGCTTATCATATTGCATACGCAACAAATAAGTCCCCGCATCTAAATCGTTAACACTGATTTGTCTGTGAAAGCCATTGGTGGTTATCATTTGTTATGCCTTTTTTATTTTCTTTTTTATGACTTCTAGTCATCACTCAACCCATCTACCTCTAGTAGGTGTTAGCTTGAGTTTGGTTTAATTACAGCTAACGTCAAGATACACGAGGTGCCTTTTCTTGCGTGGCTCTAGCTTGTTTTGGAAGACTGTGTTGATGATGAAAAGCATGGTCGTTTTATACTTTGTTGCATGCCGTTTTATTTATGTTTTTCGACCCATGATTGAATCAACCTGATAAATTTAGGATAATCATCCTGATAAACAAAATGTCCGCAGTTTTCAAATATTTCAAGTTC
>JAHDGC010000124.1 GCA_020627865.1 Saprospiraceae bacterium
GTTAAAAAGCCCTGTTTGGCAGGTGCCAACCAGACAAGCTCGCCGATGCCCTGCATCGTCTGCGTTTTTTGCCCTGCCTGACTGCGCCTGCCTGTACAAGTGTACACGCAGACAGGTCAAGCAGGCAGGCTTGTCTAATGAAAAAATATTTAGTCAAAATGCGCATTTATTAACTTTATTTTGCCTTAAGTGATATATTTGATTTTGAGAAAATGCTATAATTTTCCCTAACCTAAAACATTGTTATGAAAAAGAACATGACAACTTTCCTTTTTTTCTTTATTGTATTATTCGCTTTTACAGCTCAAGGACAACCATTTGAACTGGCCATTTCAACTGCTGATCCAGATGATACCATGAATATTACAATCAATGGAGATTTTACTTTTGATTCTGGAGAATGTATGCTTATGGGGCTGTCCGTAAATCCACAGGGCAATGATATCTATGCAACGGCCAGTTTCGGCACTGGGATTTTGCCTGAAAATTGCAATAGTCTACAAGATTTTCAACTGGGTACATTGCCTGCTGGGGATTATAATTTTATTTGTGAAGTCGTGGAGTTTCAATTTGATCCCGAAGCTTCCTGCTATGTTGTTGCCCAAAGTCAGATAGTCGAAATGAGTTTCACTGTTGCTTCTAGTATGTCAGCATGTTCTATAACAGAAATCATAACCGATCCAGCCGAATGTGATGGCAACGGCACCTATTCCCTGTTTTTAAATTTTGCCTACGAGGGGAACACGAACGAGTTTTTCGATGTGTATTCCGGAGAGGAACTGCTAGGTTTTTATGCCTATGCGGACTTGCCGATCACGATAGCGAATTTCCCCGAAAGGGTAACGAGTGATTACGACATCATCACGATTTGCGATAACGATAATCCGGACTGCTGCACGACGCATGAATTCATGGGGCCGGATTGCACGGTCGCGGAATGTTCCATCAGTAACGTATTCGCAGAAGCGCATGCTTGTAGTGGCGATAACGTATTTTATGTAGATATAGAATTTACGGCAGAAAATCCGGGAATGGAAGGCTTCCAAATCGTGGGCAACGGCCAGAACTATGGAACATTCGGTTACGGAGAAACATTCTATACCTTCGGTCCAATAGAAGGCAACGGCCAAGTACTGGAATTTATCATACAAGATTTAAGCAATCCGGAGTGTAGCGACTTTACGGTTTTAACAGCACCGGTTTGCGAGACATCCATCTGTGTCATCCATGAATTAATAGTGGAACCTTATGCTTGCAACCCTGATGGGACATATGATATTGATCTTGCTTTTACTTACGAAAATGTAGGCGGTGTCGGGTTTGATGTATTTGTCAATGACGAGTTCCACAGTTTCCAAACCACCTATCCTAATCCATTTATAACGATAGAAAACTTTGGCATTGGAGATGGAGAAACCATTGTTGTTTCCGTCAACGATAATGACAATTTGGATTGTGCGGCAGTATATACTTTCGTCGAGCCAAATTGTGTCACGCCAACTTGCAGTATTAGCGAAGTGTCCCTCACGGCAACAGATTGTGAAGAAGGGCAGTTTTATATCGTAATGGATTTTATACATGATACGAATTCTGGAGCTTTTATTGTCGGCGGTGCAGGCAGCGGGCAATACAATTATGCGGACTTACCGATTACGCTTGGTCCATTTGAAGGCAATGGTCAGGGAATGGTCTTTGAAGTTGTCGATAGCGAGTTTGGAGATTGCTTTGCGGTGGAGGACATACTCGCACCTACCTGTTCCATTGGGGAATGTATGGTTGAGAATGTAGTTGCCACACCGACAGCATGTGAATCCAATGCAACTTTCTTCGTTGAAATTTCCTTTACGGCCAATAATCCCGGAGCAGAAGGTTTCCAGATTCTGGGCAATGGCAACAACTATGGGACTTTTGACTATGGAGCGGCCAGCTACATGGTGGGGCCATTGTTCGGAGATGGTACAACAGTTTATGAATTTGTTATACAGGATTTGCAATATCCAGATTGTAGTGCCTTTACTGTTATTGACCCTGTAGATTGTACCATGAATTTTGGAGAAATATCAAATATTGTACTTACGCCACATGATTGCGATGAAGAACAATCTTTTATGATTGAGTTAGATTTTGACTATACTAATGTAAGTGACGAATTTACCCTTAAGGTAAACAGTGTTTCCGAGGGGAGCTTCCCTTATGAAACCTTACCGGTTATGGTTGGTCCATACCTTGGAGATGGCCAAACCAATTATGAATTCATCATTTCCGATCCGGGAGCCAATACCAGTGCTGGAGCAGAATTGCTGGCCTTGGATTGTGGGTTCGGTACCGGAGTGGAAGAAATCGAGAATGGGCCACAAGTCCGGATTTTTAATCCTAACTTCTCCGAAGAATTGCATTTACGCATTTCCGATATCACCAATGATGAGATGCAAGTCCGGTTATTCGATGCTATTGGACAATTGGTTTACTTCACTAAGGGCAAGCAAAATAGAGATGCCTATACTATAGACTTGACGAACTATGCTGTTGGTATGTATATCTGTGAATTGCGGATAGGAACGCAACGATATGTCGGGAAATTCATGCAACAGTAGTAAACCTTCAACGGACATTTATAAAAGATTGCCATAATTCTTTCTTTTATTACCAATAATCTCTTATATTTGAAGCTGCAATATATATTCAGCTTTTGAAAACCAAGAATACAGCTTTTATACCTGTTTTGCAGTAATATATAAGCTGATTTGTGATGTTAAACATCGCAAAATCGATTTTGAAGCATATTCTTGGTATTTTTTATCAAGATGTAAGCCTTTCCGTTACTTTTAACGGAAAGGTTTTTACTTTTGGGAGTTTACAACTTTTCGTATACAATAGTTGAATTAATCTTAACAAAATGAAATAGTACTTTGTCCACAAAGTTCTTGACAAGAATGAGTTCCGTAGGAACGATACGGCTTTGCCAGACATGTTAATGTCTGGAACGGTTATAGAAAAAAATATTAATTTTATAAAAGAAATAGCATGGCATTTAAAATATACACCAAAACTGGAGACAAAGGAGAAACCGGTTTATTCGGCGGTAAACGCCTCCCCAAAAATCATATCAGAATTGAGGCTTATGGTACGGTAGATGAACTCAATTCTTACATCGGTTTACTAAGGGAACTCATCAGTAATGTTGAGCAGCGCAGTTTACTGAAAGAAATACAGGATCGACTTTTTACAATCGGCTCCCAACTGGCCAGTGATCCTTCCAAAAACATGAAGACGCCAGATGTTTTAGACTCCGATATCACCTTGTTAGAGAAGGCCATTGATGATATGAATGAAGTGCTCCCGCCACTCAAAAACTTCATCCTACCGGGTGGTCATCCCATCGTTGCGCATGCTCATGTGGCCAGATGTATCTGCCGGAGAGCGGAAAGAAATACCGTTGCCTTAAACATGGAGGAAGCTGTCGAGTCGATCTTGATACAATATCTAAACAGACTTTCTGATTATCTTTTTGTATTATCTAGGAAAATTGCTTTTGATCTTGGTGTAGAGGAATTGGCATGGAAGCCCCGAAATTCGTAGCATTGTCGATGCCTATAACGACATGCACAATATTTGTAATTGTTCCTAGTATTCCAAGGCACTGTTATTTTTCCAGATAAATTAAAACAATACAAAAGCAGTACAAATTTTTTTGGATAGTCAGAATGGCGATATTCTTGATCTATAATACCATACCAGTATTAATTCATATTGAAATAATACGGAACTGGATAAAAGTTATATCGAATCATGAAACTCCCTCTGTGGCATCAAAAGCATAAATTTTTCCATATTGTATTACTCCTCGTTTTTTTTCTTTTTACTTTTTTACCGAAAAGTAATGCTGGATTTTTTAGTTGGTTAAAAGCAATTGGAATAACAAAAGGTATGCATGCTTTGCAAGATGCAAAAACACTTGTTCAAAGCGATGATGCTATCGGAACGATAAACGAAAGTGATAATTCGAGAACACATAATGAATATACTCCTAATGTATTATGTGCCCCCTCGAATATTGGGATATCTAACAGAACTATAAACTCAAATACCATTTCTTTTTCTCCGGATCTCAACTCTCTTGAAGTAGGGGATTTACTCATTGCTGCTATCGCTGTCAATGATAATAATACGATGACTGGCCCCGCGGGATGGACAGAGCTTTATGATATTGGCCTGAACCCCAATCTAGCAATATTCTATAAGATAATAGATGGCTCTGAAACGACTCCTATTACATTTACACTTGGAGGCTTGGAATATATGGCGGGTAGCATATTGTACTACAGGGGAGTAGATACAGCAAACCCCATCAATGCCAGTGATTACGTTAATCTTAATAGTACTACCATAACAGCTCCAAGTATTACCACGACCTCAAGTAACAATATCATCTTGCGAATAGCATCTATTCAGGGCGGCAGTTATAGTGCTTGGTCGGGTTCTTCCGGTACCTATAGCACCATGTCTGGTATGACAACTCGTACGGGACTTTCTAATTTAAATGATATTGTACTTTCAATAGGAGAACAAACACAGACTGGTGCTGGCGAAACGGGGCCAGTTACCGCAAGTGGGGCATTGCATAGTGTTGTGACACTTGCGATTGCGGGTAGCTGCGGTAGTCCACAAGACCCTTGCGATCCAGCATCTTCTGGCAATCCTGATACGGATGGAGATGGTATATCCAATAACTGCGACCTAGATGATGATAACGATGGCATCTTGGATACCAATGAATGTAGTGGCATTATTTCCAATGCTACCGCATGGGAGGCAGCACTGAGCAGTTCATCAGGTGTTGCGACAGAAAGCTTTGAGAACCTCACCGGAAATTTAAATGGATATACATCTTCTTTCTTCACCCTGAATACCGACAATATGAACCCATGGGCAGGAGGGGCAAGTTATGGCGTATCTCCTTTAGATGGAACGGGCATGGTACAATTTGGAGTTGGTAGTCAAGGTTCCGTTACAACAACGATTACTTTAGATCAGTCCTATAATGGGTTTGGCCTTTACCTAGGAGATATTCTAGACGGAACAGCTTCATCGAAGTATAAAATATATTTTGGGGGGCAGCTGATATGGAGTCTTGATGATCATTATAGTGGAGGGTCTGGCACTGCAACAAATGACGTTGATGGTACAACACAGGTCATGGTAGGCGATGGAACGTGGACATTCCTTGGATATTACAATCCGAGTTCACCAGCTAGTTCCATCAAGATTGAATACACTGGGCTTAATGCTTATGATAATTTTGCACTGGATAAATTCTCTGTTGTCACAGAACTTTCTTGTAATGCTTTTGACGTTGACGGTGATGGCATATCCGCTGATCTTGATCCTGATTCTGATAACGATGGCTGCCCAGATGCCGTGGAAGGTGGGAGTGATTTTACAGAAACGCATATAGATGTAAATGGCATGTTAACAGGTGGCGTAGATGCCAATGGAATTCCTACCATTGTAGGTTCAAGCGGACAAACCGTAGGAGACAGTCAAAATGGAAGTATACAGTCTTTCGATTGTTCTTGTGGTTCCAATGCTATCACGCCAGCAAATTACAGCATAAATACCGGCGGTACCATAAATACCTGCTCCGGTATATTCGCCGACTCCGGAAATACCAATGGAGATTATAGCAATAATGAAAACCAAACTATAACCTTCTGCTCCGACCAAAACAACCAAATCTCGTTCACCTTCCAAGATTTTAATACAGAATCTGGAAGCGATGTGTTAAGTATCTATGATGGCAATAGCACTGGAGCGAGTTTGATTGGCAATTACTCCGGCTTTGGAGCGGCAAATGCGCCTGGTGTCGTGACCTCATCAGGAAATTGTCTAACTTTTAGATTTGTTACGAACAGTGCAAATACAGCGCTGGGCTGGCAAGCATCTATATCTTGTACCGGTATTCCCCCTTCCTCCATAACACCAAGCTCATGGAATGGTTATCCCTCTGGAACTAATTGCAGCTCAACTGCACAAATCGGAGGGAAAGTCTATGAAGACATTGATAGCAATGGAGAAGAAGATACCTATGATCCACCACTTTACGGAATCCGAGTGTATTTATTTGATGATAATGGACAAGTCGGTTCTTTCGTAACAACCAATACCGATGGAGAATATCTGTTCTCTGGCCTAAATGCCTCAACGGTTTACCGTGTCGAGTTTGAAGTACCAGAAGCATGGCGAGCAGGTGGATTTGGACCTGCATCAGGAACCAGTGTACAATTTGTTGAATCCGGCAGTTGTGATGCCAATCTCGGCTTGGTCGATCCTTATCATTTTTGCACAGAAGATAATCCATATTGGTGTATCCCCTGTTTTGTAAACGGAGATCCTAACCATAGCAGCAATGTCGGGAGTACAGGGGTGGCAAAGTTTCGCTATTTGGATAGCGGTGATTCTCCAGTGGCTTCGTATACAAACCATGTCTCCATAGAAGCCATCGGTTCCGTTTGGGGAATGGCCTTTGACGGAGGAACGAGTCGCCTTTTTATGTCTACTGCACTCAAACGGCATACGGGTCTTGGACCACATGGCATCGGAGCCATCTACGTACATACGGATGGGGATGCTAATAATGATGTCTCGCTTTTTTATGATTTTGGCAATGCAGCCGGCAATGTCGCCTCTAATGCCAGCCGATTTCCTGGCAATGGGAATGGTTTCGGGCAGGAAGGGGGATGTGGTGCTTGTGATAACATTGATCCAACAGCTTTTGCCCAAGCGGGTAAGGTTGGTTTTGGAGATTTGGAACTGAACCCAGATCGAACAAAATTGTATGTGAGCAATCTCTATGATCGAAAAGTTTATGCCATTGATGTGGATAATCCCGCTGCGGGAAGTGCAACTCCTTTGCCCGATATACCTTGGCTCAATAACAATATTTGTAACAATGGTATTGCAAGGCCTTGGGCATTAGAGTGGAGGCGGGATAAATTGTATGTCGGGGTCGTTTGTGATGCTAGCTTTAGTTCTTGTGTCCCCAATTCTCCTTGTAGCGATCTTACAGCTCAAGTGTACTCTTTTGATGGTACGACTTGGAGGCATGAATTGGGGTTTGCCCTAGATTATTACCGTAAGGCCTATTCACGAGGATCGGATCACTTCGTAAAATGGTATGACAACTGGAACAGTATAAGACCTTATGTCAGTAATGTTGTCGATGCAAATTTTGCACAACCCATTGTCATGGACATCGAGTTCGACGATGATCATTCTATGATTATAGGAATTGGAAATAGGTCTGGTTATCAAATGGGGTACCAATCTGCCCCACCAACTGGGCCAAGTGGCAGCACTGCCGAGGTCAATATGGCCTATGGGGATATTCTCCGTGCGGCTTATAACAACACGACGGATAATTTTACACTCGAAAACAATGGTAGGGTCGGAACCTTAATTACCACAAACCCGACATGGAATACAGGCATCGGAGGTCGGTCTTTTTATTGGGGAGATTATTGGACAGGTATTGGAGCCAGAAAATTCCAATCTGGTATCGGATCGTTGGGCATTTTACCCGGCTCTGGCGAGGTCATGTTTCCCATCGGTGATGCTATAGATTATTATTCCAATGGGGTAATTTGGATGGATAATACTACAGGGGCAGCCAATCGAAAAATGGAAGTTTATCAAGGAACCTCGGATGGTAATTCCCCTGATTTTGCAAAAGGTTCCGGTTTGGGCGATATAGAATTCATGTGTGGCGAGATGCTGATGGAGGTTGGAAATATCGTTTGGTGGGATGAAGACTTGGATGGTTTGCAAGATCCCTCCGAGGAAGGTATTGCTAATGTAATGGTCGAACTTTGGCTAGATCCTAACGGCAATACCGCAGGCAATAATCCAGCCGATGGTGATGAGCTTAGGGTAGCGACAACGACAACAGGTGCTTATGGCCGCTATATTTTTAGCTATGATGGCAATAACAATGGTCTCAATGCAGAAAACTGGTCTTATACCACAAATGATAAAGTCCTTGCGGGTACACATTACCAAGTAAGAATTCCCAATTGGACAACAAGTACCGGAATCGTAACCCATCGGAATGGCTTAGGTTATGCCGAACATTTAATTTCCCCAACACAAAATCAGTCAGGAGACATTGCCGCAACAGCCCCTGCAAGAGATAACGATGGCTATGAAGATACGAACTATGCTGCCGCAGCAGTCCTTACCGGCTCCACTGGCGAAAATGACCACCGCTTCGATTTCGGATTCGGTGGCATTGGTGGATGCCCAGCACCAGTCGTAGTTCCTTCTGCCAATACGCCCTGCGAAGGAGAAACCTTATCTTTAATGGCAGAAATTTTCGAAGGGGCAAGCCCTTACACCTACAATTGGTCTGGCCCAAATAGTTTTAGCTCCACTTTACAAAATCCTGAAATTACAAATGCCAATAGTGCCTTGCATGCCGGTATTTATAACATTACAGTGACGGATGCCTCGCTTTGTGCTGATACGATGCATATCCATGTGGCGATCAACACGGTTAGTGTTGCTGCTGAATCTACAGATGCCACTTGTAGCGGAGCTAACGGCGCTATAAATTTATGTCCCAATATTGGGACTGCACCATTTTCATATCTCTGGAGTAATGGGGCAACAGTGGAAGACCCTGCTGGGCTATCTGCTGGAAATTACACCGTTACGGTAACGGATGCGAATGGCTGCTCTGTTGTAGAAGCTGCATCAATCGGGAGTAGCGGTTCTGTTACTTTATCCGAAACCCATGTGAATGCAAACTGCGGGGGAAGTAACGGCAGCATCAATTTATCCATTTCCGGTAGTCATACTACTATCTTGTGGAGTACAGGAGCAACGAGCGAGGATATTTCCGGCTTAGCCGCAGGGCTTTATTCCGTCACGGTTAATAATGCCAGCAATTGTCCTGCCGTACTAAGTGTAAACCTGACCGATACCCCAATACCTGTTATCAGTACGACCCAGATTAATACTACATGCGGAGCAAGCAACGGCAGCATTGGTTTAACGGTCAGCGGAGGAACAGCGCCTTATTCTTTCCAATGGGATAATGATGGCACTTCGGATAATGATGATCCAGAAGATTTATCCGGCCTTACAGCAGGTGTTTACAACATTATCGTTACGGATGCCAATAACTGTGTGGTATCGGCGGCCGTTTTACTAAATGATACACCGGGACCGAGCATATATGCACTCTCCGGTTATGAAAGTTGTGGGCAATCCAACGGCTCGGTAGACTTAACCGTTACAGGAGGCACACCTCCTTATAGTTACCTTTGGAACAATGGCTTAGCAGTAGAAGACCTTTCCAATGTAGGCGCAGGAAACTTTATCGTCACCGTAACGGATGCCAACGGTTGTACCGAAACTACAGATGCTACTGTTTTGAATATCGCTGGGCCAACGTTAAGTGCCGTGCCTACGAGTGCAACAAATTGTCAAACCAGCGACGGTAGTATTGACCTTACGGTAATGGATGGCGCAACACCCTATACTTTTAATTGGAGCAACGGAGCAACGACGGAAGATATATTCGGTCTGGCTGCGGGTTCCTATCTCGTTACCGTAACGGATAATAATGGTTGTGAAGCATATTTAAGTGAAGGGATCGTAAATGCAGATGATCCCATCCTAGATATTGCTATTACTAACCCGGTCAATTGCGAGCAAACAGGAGATGTAGACTTAACCATCTCCGGAGGCCTTCCCCCTTACACGATTGATTGGAGCAATGATGGCCTAGGGGATAATGATGACACCGAAGACCAGAGTGGCTTGGCCGGTGGCGTGTACAAGGTAATTGTTACGGATGCACGAGGTTGTATCTCTGAAGGAAATGCCAGTATAAAAATAGTCCGTCCGCCCATCCTGTCTGGCATCCCGACCCGACCTACATGTGGAGAGGCTAATGGCTCCATTATCTTGAGTGTTAATGATATTGATGCTGGAAGCAATCCTGGACATACCTTCAATTGGAGCAACGGTGCCACTACACAAAATCTCAGTGGACTGAGTTCTGGTATCTACACGGTTACCGTCACCAATAACATTAACTGCACTGCCGAAGCCACTTTTTTATTGCGAAATGCCTCCATGTCTCCTTTTAGCTTGGCCACCACCGATCCAACTTGTGGTAATAACGATGGGGCAATAGATATGACCATCTTAGCGATTAATACAACATTTTCAGGATATGCCAACAGCTCTTCTACGGGAGGGAATGGTCCTGGCCGACTTGTTGGCGTAATTGATGGAGCCGGAACTGCTGCCGATAACACGAACAGCTCAGCTATAAATAATTCGAATCCTAGCGTGACACTGGTCTTTGATGATATTATTCCAGCAGGAGAGTCTATCATTATCAGTATGGCCAAAAACAATAACAATGGAAATGTAAATATCTCCGATGGGGTAAATTCTCTAAATTTTAGTACAGGTACATTGGATATTTTACAACACATTTACTTCACGACAGGGCAAGCGACTAGTGCTATTACAATTACCCGTGCCGGTGGTAGCGTGTGGATTGATGGGGCTTTCTATTCTTTCACCGCAAGCAATTCTTTCACCATAGATTGGGACAATGATGGCATGGGCGACAATGATGATTCAGAAGATTTGTCGGGTCTCAGTGCCGGTACCTACAATGTTATTGTTACGGATGATAATGGTTGTCAACTGGTAGATGCTGTAACTTTGGTTTCTACTGTCCCCTCAGAATTAAATGCTATTTTGACCCCGGAATACTGTGAAGACGGGCAGGGTAGTATTGACCTTGTCGTATCCGGAGCCGGGCCATTTACCTATGATTGGAGTGACAACAGCCTTGATGGAACAGAAGACCCTTCGAATCTTGATAGTGGTAATTATAGTGTTACCGTAACGAACGGAGATGGCTGCACCGCAGATGCTACTTTCTCGATTGTTAATACATGCCCTTGTGATGAACCGACCATCACTGCTTATGCGATTCAGGCTTCTTGTACCAATGGTGTGGTAGATGCCAATACCGCTTACCTGCAAATCTCCGCAACAACTGGAGATCGTTATGCCTATTCTTCCGGCACCACCTTTACGGGTGATCCAGATTATAACAATGCTGTTGACATCAGTACGGCAAACTTCCCCCTTATCATTGATTCGGGCTTGCCTAATCCGGTAGGTTCACAGTATTATACGATTCGCGTATTTAATGGACTAAGCAATTGCTATCTAGATGTCATCGTCACTTTGAATGAACAGGATTGCACTATGAACTGTACCTGTACAGATTATCTTTATCTCAATGATATCAATATTGATGGGGGAGATAATGGTTATGTGCACAAATTCGAAATTGTCGGCGATACCCTTATCGAAATCAAAAGAGATGCAAATACTCCTTGGCATCCACCAACCGCAACTGCACCGTCTGGCCCCTATGCCGGATATGCCGGCCCATACGGCAGTTTGCGTCGACCACATGGTTTAGGTTCTGACTTGAACGGCTTCCTCTACATCGGGGAATCCGAAATAGGCGAAATCCGGAAGCTGGACTGCGACGGCAACATTTTACCAGAATCAGAATTCGTTATTAATGATGGCGGTTTCAATATCGTATCTTGGGATTCCTTGATTTTGATAAACTCCAATCATTATACAAGCCCTACGGATACCTTCGTTATAACAGCCTACAGCTCCTGCTCCGGCAATGAAATCGGCAAAGTTTATCTAGATGGTTATACTCCCACGACCAATGTCGGTGTCGATTGGGGTTTGCATATAGATGAAGATGGAATGGTTTATGTAACGGCAATGGGGATAGAATATAACAACGTACAAACAGATTTTTATACTTGGAAATTTGAAGCAGATGTCAACAGCTTTCGCTCTAGCATTTCCGTTATGCCATTTATGACAACGGCCAATTTGCCGGCATGGTTGTCTGGCAATGTGATAGATAACTATGCCATTACAACAGATGAGGACAAAAATATTTATACCTTACACTGGGAGAAAACAGGAGATTGGAGTACCATTATTCTTAAATTTGACAGCGCTGGGGTTTGGACGGATTCCATATCCACTCCTTGGCTTTGGAATCCGGTAGCAGGCAGTGATCTGGGCTTTTCAGGAGCGAGAGGTATGATTTATTATGAACAAAATAATACGTTATATGTTGGAGGAGGTCCATACGCCGATTGTGTGGCCGCCATTGACGCTACAACCATGACTTATCAGGGAGAAGTGGCCGGAAATGTGCTAGGACAAAACCCCAAAGGGATTGCCTTATCAAGGGAGTGTTGCCCAGATGGGAATAATATCGTCATAGATACGGTTTTATGTGGTGTCGATGTGGATGATATAATCTATCTTCAGGATTTAATCACTTGTAAGGGGATCATCTGTGAAGGCTCTTGGACGGAAAGCAATTCCAATATCGGATTTCAATATAATGCTTGTGATAACTCTATAACAATAGAAGCGCAAAACGCATGCGGTTCCTTCAACCTGCAATCTGATGGGGTAGGGAATAACCCCCAATGTGGTGCTATAAACATTACCATCAATATTACCATTTTTTACTTTAATCTAGCAGCGATACAAACCGACTGTGTGGACAACAATGATGGCACGTTCACGGCAGATT
>JAHDGC010000981.1 GCA_020627865.1 Saprospiraceae bacterium
GTTATTTGGGTTATCACAGCAACCATCTGTTTGGAAAGTTGTACTGGCGGAATAAGCCGTTGTCTCCGATGAGCAAACAGCTTGCAGTTGAAACTCATAGCTGGTACAAGCTGCCAATCCGGAAAGTGGGTAAGGGCTTGTTGCTCCTGTTACAGTAGTCCAGCTAGCAGTACCTGTTGCTCTCCAACGTAGGTTGACACTGTTTACCTCGGCATTGCTTGTCCAGTTTAAAGTAGCACTCGTTTGTGTAATGTTAGAAGTCGCCTCGGCTGTAGGGGCAAAACAACCGCCACAATTATTCATTAATAACTGCATACTGTTATTGATGTTCAACCTTCCTCCGGTAGTGGTGATGCCTTGAAGCGAACTGTTGGCATCTACTCCTTGGAGGATATAGTCCCTAACTTGAGCCGCTGCTGCCCCAGGATTTGATTTTGCCAAGGCAATTAAATTCGGGCAGGGAGCGGAATAAAGCAGGGCAATTGTTCCGGCCACATGCGGTGTGGCTCCTGATGTTCCACCGAAAGGGCCATAAGAATTTCCGCTGGCAACAGTGTGTGTTTCTGCTCCGAAAGCACCAAGGTCGATAGCGGTTGCACCGTATCCAGCTTCCGTTTCTTTCTGGTCGTTGTGATTCATATTGGTGACAGCAAGCAGATATTCGCTTGAACATTGTGTCGGTAAATCCCCATCTACATCCACATTGGTATTGGCATTGGCGGTTGCTCCTGCACTAAGAATCCCGTGTACGCCGAGGGTGTCATAAAATGCACACCACAAAGGTGCGCTAGAAGCCTGACCACCGTCGACACCCCAGCTGGAATTGGTAGCTACTACAAATGCACCTTCTTGGCCGTTGGTTTGGTTGTATTTTTTACGAAAAGACAAAGGATAAGAGTAAGCCTGCAAGACCTCACTTTCTACACCGGTTCCGCCTTGCACAACCATGATTTTTACATCCCAATTGACCCCGGCAACACCGATGCTATTGTTTCCTTTTGCGCCGACAATTCCAGCAACAGGCGTTCCGTGGCTGCCACCGTCTCCAACACTATCATTGTTGCTGCCAGTATCCCATCCCCTGTAATCGTCTACATACCCGTTGCCATCATCGTCGATACCATTGCCGGGTGTTTCTCCGGTATTCACCCATAAATTCGGGATCATATCCTGATGGTTGAGGTCAATTCCATCATCTACCACACAAACCACGATCTCGTCTCCTTGTGCGGTGGTGCCACCTGTCGTAACATCCCAAGCTAGCTCCATATCAATATCGGCTCCGGCAGTGCCGCCACTTTGTCCGGTATTGATATATTGCCATTGCTGGCCAAACTGGGGATCGTTAGGGGTATTTCTTAATTTTACAAAGTGATTAAATTGTGCATTCTGAACATTTTTGTCTCTCTCTATGGCTAATAATAATTCATATTCGTTGACGTCGGCAAAGTCAAAGGAGAGCGCGTAAATATTCATCGGTACAGAAACCATTTCTTTAACCTTTAGTTGGGTTGGTTTGCCCTTATGATAATGATACTGTTTTACCCATTTTCGGGGATTGACATCATTTTCTAGTTGTACTAAGATTTCACCTTGTACATGGTCGAGTTGTTGGGTATATACTTTGCTTGTAAAAAACAACATGGCGATTAGAATGAACATCCGAATTTGCATGATAGAAGATTTTTAGGTTTATGAATTAGGTTGAATAGAAAAGTTTTTTGGTTTGTTTTATAAATTTATATTTTTGTTGTAAATATGGTTTTATTTTTAATGTTTTGGCGTGGACAAGGCGTGGACGAGAGCGTTTTACCGTAGATTTGGTATGGACTAGGAATCAAAATCGGTCAAGGTTAAATAATTTTGTGAAAATAGAACAAGTAAGGGCAATAGGTAATTAGATGGAAACAGGTTGAATTTTTTGTTTAAAAAATAGCTGATTTTTTTATTAAATACCGTGTAATTTAAATTAATTATAAAAACGAGTCCCATCGGCCTGCCTGA
>JAHDGC010000982.1 GCA_020627865.1 Saprospiraceae bacterium
GATAATAACAAAGTTTTGGGGAAACCATGCCGAGTTTTGGTATTTTGGCAAACATTGCAAGCAACCCCTCTATAAGGCCGTCGGTAAATTCTGTATCATTATTGACGAAAAACAGAAATTCTCCGTGGCAATGGGGGATAGCGAGATTATTTCCTCCAGCAAAACCGAGATTTTGCTCAGAAACAATAACCTGAACTTCCGGATACTTTTCAGCGATGAGCTGGGCTGGATTTTCCTCGGAAGCATTATCAACTAAAATAACTTCGTAGTTCTTGAAACTGTTTTTACGAATGGAATCAAATAATTCGCAAGTATATGCTAATTGATTGTAATTAACAACAACATAAGAAACAAGTGGCTGGTTTTCAGGCATAATATCCATTAAATTACGATATACTTTCTGTGAGATTTAATAAGTGATTTGAAAAATTCCCTCAGGAGAATGGGCATTTCAAATCACTTACATCCCAATATAAATTTAATGAATGCAAAAATCACTCCTCATCTTTTTGCAACATGGCAGGAAGTGTTTTCAAAATGATCTTTATGTCAAATGGTAGTGAAAACTTTTCCGCATATTCAATATCCAATCCAATTCTTGCATTATTGTCTAGGGTGTCAGACTGTTTATTGATTTGCCATAGTCCAGTCATGCCGGCAGGAGCGAGAAATCTTTTTGCCCATTCATCTTTGGTTAATTGTTCCGCTTCGTAAAGTGGAAGCGGCCTATTACCAACAATAGACATCTCTCCCTTAAGCACATTAAAAAGCTGTGGTAACTCATCCAAGCTGGTTTTTCTAATAAACCGGCCAATTCTGGTGATACGAGGATCATTCTTGATCTTCACGAAAGATACTGCTCCCGTCTGGTTATACTGATTCAGGTGAACAAGTTGTGCGAGTTTAGCATCCGCATCAATACACATCGACCGGAATTTTATAAAATCAAAGATCTTATAACCTGTGCCGGCTCTTTTAGATAGATAAAAGATGGGCCCTCTGGATTCCAATTTAATACCAATAGCAATGATTAGTAGAAGAGGGCTGATGAGTAGGATAACAGTAGAGGCGAAAACGATATCAAAAATTCTTTTTCCAAGTGGAAGTTTGTATTCTTGATGAGGTGTTTGTTGAACAGGAGAGACGGCAACTAAATCTTTCTTATACTTCTCTAGAAAAACAATCCTTTTGTGGACATCATTCCAGTCTGTATCGGCAGGGTAGCAATCATCAATACCATTTACGAGTGCTTCTTTTATATCAACCTTGGAAAAGTCTTCTGCAATCGCAATCACGGGGATGGATTTCAGTTCTTTTGGCTTTTTCAGGTTTTCTAGAAACTGAAATTTCTCCGATTTCAACAATTCATAACTGCAAATAATAGCTCTCGGCAGTTGCGCTGTTTCCGGATGTTTAATCCGTTTCCTTAATTCTCTGTAAACACCGTAGGTTTCTGAGCCTTTAAACGTGTTTATAGTTGCGTTAGCGAGTTTTTGCCCTATTGTTTCTGTACAAAAATTGTCGAGGCCAATAAGAATTATTTCGTCTGTGCCAATTTTCTCTTTTGTAGTTGTGGTGTAAGTGTTCATCATAAAATTATTGCCTTTAAAGTTTGTCAGTTAAACATTGACCATTTGGTCTTGGGGATTTAAAATTTTGTGAAGCCTTTTATTCAGTTCGATGGGGTTGAAGGGCTTTGGAATAAAATCGCTTATTTCTAAATCGTAACAACTTTTTTGGGTGCTAATGTTGGTATCTCCGGAAAGAACAATGACGGGTATATCTTTATACATGCCGCTACTCTTCAAGTTTTCCAGAAAATCTAATCCACTGATTCTCGGTAAGTTAAGATCCAATAAGATGAGATCGGGTATATGTGCATGCCTTAGCCACGCAAGTGCATCGATGGCATCTTTACAAGTAATTATATCGTAATTCTTACTTAGTACATTTTCTAACAATAACCTGACGCTGTCATGGTCTTCGATAACTAGTATGG
>JAHDGC010000983.1 GCA_020627865.1 Saprospiraceae bacterium
ATTACTGTCGCTCAAAGAAAATCCGGTGGTGATTTGTTGCTCCAGCATCTCCGGAAAAAGGAGCGAAACGGCAAGGCAAATTTTGGAAAAAGCCGGATTTCAAAACATCAAGATTCTGGCCGGGGGAATTTATACTTGGAATAGAATTTACCCGAAAGAAAAGATAAAATCATTATGAAAAAATATTTGAAAATCCTCATTCCCGTAACGGTTGGAATTATAATCCTGTACTTTCTTTTCGTTAGAAAATCGCCCGTCGAGAAAGAAATAGCTGATGTGACTTCGGGGAACAGGTGCATAACGCCACCTGCACATTTTAAAAAATACGATGATGCCAGCATCGAGTGGGGTGATTATGCCGGAGGGATCAGGGATTATATCGGTGATTATGATGAGAATGTGAAGCTGGTTTCTTCCTTCCTCAAGGGGTTAGATATACAACCGAGCAGGGCATACGTGAAATACTACCAGGATGAAATCAAGGCTTACCTCAAGAGCAAAAAATCATTACCATCTTGGGAAACGAGGGTCGGCGAGTTTAGCTGTAATTCGGGAGGGATGTTCCCGGAAGATGTCCAGCTTCCCTGATTTTTGAAAAAATATTTCATACAAATAAAATAGTTTTCAACCAACCGGCTTGTTATGACAGATGGTGAAAATAAATCAGATACAGCTCCAGCTTCGGATTTTTTCGTTGACGGGAACGGGCAGGCCGTAAATGAAGAAGTCGTCATTTACATGGGCAAGGAGGCGAAGGAAAATATCGAAAAGGAGTTCGGCCAACTTGGCGTGAATTCTTGGCAAGAACTACTGGGGCAACTGATTAACAAGCGGCATATTTTACTCCGGGCCGATCCACTGCCCGATAAAATATTCCGGGACAAAAAGCCCGGTACTGATTTAAAAACAAACGTTCCGGCAAATAAATTTAAATGGCTTCATGTTGTTATGGTTAGTGCCGTATTTATAGTTGCAATTGTTCTTTTAGTAAAATTATCGGGTGAAAAAAGCTTGCCAAAAATTGAATTTGGATAACACTTTCTTATAAACAAAACCGGAAACTCATGCTATTGCACAGACAATCCAGAGATAACCCCGGAAGCCTACAGGATCAGCCCGTCGGTACAACGGGCATCTTCAGGGAATCCGATTTCTACTGCAAGAGCAAGCAAGAAAACAGGCTGCCCGACTCCCACGAATTTGATGAACGCCTCGTAGCTGCTTTTGAATTTCTATACCAACTTTTCAGCCTAAAATTCGGGATAAAAGCCAAACCGGAATTTACCTCCACTTTCCGTATCCCCGGAGATGCTAATTACCAGACCCCATCGGGTAAGCTTTCCTACCATGCTTCCGGCAAGGCCGCCGATGCGAACTGGAACCACTATACCCAAGAAATTGAGGATTACATCGTTTGCGTGATCGGTTACGACATCGAAATAAAGGGACACATTTACAAACGCCTGGCGGAAATCGGCATCAGGGGATTCGGCACCTACTTCCGCGAAGGTGAAGGGACATTTCTACATCTCGATACGAGGGAAAACTTCAACCATTTCAGGAAAATAAAAAGATATAAACTCCCAACCGCGAGGCAATGGCACGGAGAATTGATACGATTGGCCTTCCGAGATAACAATATAAACTCGACCTTGAATAACGGGGCAATTGTCGAGGAAAAAGTTTATGAATATGAGCGAATGAATATGGGTAAAACCCTGCTATGGTTCAAGGCGGATAATTGCGCAGACTGCCAGACCATGAGCGATGATTTTTACAACTGGCAAGAACAAAATGCTGCTGTTGATATGGGGCTGTGGGGAATTGATGTGACCCACCAAACCCCATCGGACAAAGAGGTTTTGGAAAAGTACAATGTTACGATTTTGCCCACCCTCTTGTTTTTGCAAGATGGCGTGGAGTCTAGCCCGATAGAGGGAGCCGCGACCATTTCCGAAATGCAAAAAAATCTGGATGGTCTAGTGGCATTAGAGA
>JAHDGC010000125.1 GCA_020627865.1 Saprospiraceae bacterium
ATCATCGTGTAAATACAAAACTTCATCATACCTCAAATACTTTTCTACAACTTTTCTAATGATAGGGTAATCTTTTTGATTTTTAATGTATACTCGAACCGCTTTTAAATCTCTTAGTTTAAAACTCGTTTCCGCACCATAGTTTTTAAGATTATCTTCAAATGCAAGTGTATCGAGCATTTGAAGAGTGTAACAATCACCCTCTCATAACAGTTGAGCTGCTCGGATTGTTACAAAACAATATTTACACAAAATTTCATACAGGAATAGCGTTTTCCCATTTATATAAATGGTATGACCCTAATAAGATACAGAGGTTATTTATCTCAAGGCCTGATACCTCCTACTGTGAAACTATTCACCAATCGTGGAGATTGGATTTACTAAATTTTTAAGTGAAATATATTTGTTTGAAACTCTCTTATTTTGTTAAATAAAAGAAATGCAAAATGTACAGAACCCAAATTTTTTCAAAGGTAAATATATTTAGTTATATTTTCTAGTTTTTACATACTAAAATTTTCAACAACAAAAATATAATTTATAATCTTAGCTTTCGGTTAAAAAAAATTAAGTTAAAAAATTTCAAAATACTAATAATCAGTTTCCTATAAATCGTGATAAAAAGTATTTTTATTAACAATAATACCTCTGATTATAAATTCTATCTACTTCTTGTCATAATTAACTAGAAACAAGATAATAAGAGCTACTTTCTGAATTATCTTTAAATCAAAATTGTGTCAACTTGGCTATTAAACAACAATAAGTTTTCACTTAAATCTTTTAATTTAAAAAAAATTAACCGAAAGGTAAGTATAATTATGTTTTGTGAAAACATGTTCATTATGGTGGCTCGCGAACTCTATAAGATAATCAGGTAGTATGCATCCCAATAAAGGAGGGATTGTTATACACGGTGTAATAAATAACTTTGCACGACTATCTTTGTATCGGCTTGAGTTTATTACTGTGTTCCTCAACATAAGATAAAAAATCACAGAAAAACAAGGTAAGTTATAAAAATAATGGCTGTTGTTCGCTACAACATATCGAGAGGATTGTTGTATGCGGATAAAAAGTAACGGTCCTGTCTGCGTGTACTTGTACAGGCAGGCTTTGACCGAACAAGTAAAGGTCACACTGCACTTTAGTCCGTGTACAAGCACAGCTTTTTTTTTAAGAACTTTTTTTAGGACTTGTAACGAACAGGATCCATTTTTCAAATATTGATTTTGTATAAAACCGTAGATACGCGATGCATCGCGTATCTACGGTTTTTATAAGTTACTTAAATTACACGGTAGTAAACCTCATCCCTTTATAATTTTCTGGACCTCAAGCAAATTATTATTCAGGTTTTGTACTCTTACAAAATACAAGCCTGCTGGTAAGGCATCAATATCAATGGTATGCGTGTTCCCGCTGGCATTAATTACCTGATGAACTTGTCCAAGGGCATTTAGGATTTCTATTTGATACAAATCTAGTTCTCCAGTTATGGTAAATTGATTGGCAAATGGATTGGGATAAATCTGTATGCATTTTTCTGTGGCGTGGATAGTTGCCGTAGCTGTTATGTTAGGATTGAAGAAGCCAAAATCAACAGAATTGTTGCCACTAGCATCATAATCAAAATAACAATTAAACGGATCGCCATCGTTCAAGGGTTCGCCATCTAGCGTTAGGGTGACAATGCCAGACATGATATCGGTGAACGGTTCTCCAAAACCATTGTTATCAAAATCCACATCATTGTCCGCATTGGCTACAAAACCATTGGTGGATTGAAAGCCATGTAGGGGTTGACCAGGTTCCCAATTATCCACTTGCCAAACAAAGACAACATAATTTCCAGGAGCCAACCCAGAGAACCTATAATAGCCTTCCGCATCCGTTACTTGCACACCGCCGAAACCTTCCCAGTCCGGAATACCATCCCCGTCGGAGTCACTCCATATTACAAGAGATACACCGGGAATGCCCGGCTCATCGGGATCATTAATCCCATTCATATTTAAATCATTCCATACGCGGTTCCCTATGGATACAATACCCGGTGAAACTTGTTGCGCACAATCCGCGTAACAAAATGCCATGTCGTTTATCGCCAAGATCATTTCCTCCCCGATGGATTTTCCAATATTTAAATAAGTAAGTGAATTGTTGTGGAAATGGTGAATCGCATCAAGGGGAGATTGGGACAGCTCTATATAATAGTGTTTGGTTTCAACAAAACCTAATCTGCCGCCATAAATACTGTCGTTACATCCTACGGTTTCTTGTGCAACGGAAACGATGTTTTGTATATCTTGTACCCAAAGATCGTTACTTTGTGTAAACCCACCATGACCAGAGTTGGCGATAACTATAGGAAGTGCTGGAACGCCCAAATCATTTCTGACATCATTGACTAAATGGTGAAGGTTGCTTTCATATTCATTTAAAAAATCGTCGCTTGCTGCATCGCTCCAACCTTGAAACCAAGCGAATCCTGTAAGTTCAAAATCCGTTGCTCCAATGTTGGGGAATTCCGTGCCTAAGTTTTGCGTTACCTCCTGTACGGTTTGGATCATGGCATTGTAATATACACCCGTTGTTCCTCCAGCAGAAGGCGGACGGAAATCAACGGCCAGATTTTTTCCGCCCCAAGCGGTTTTGATGATTAAAATAGGATCGTCGTAATAGGCATCCAACTGGTGGGCAAACATCAATTCTGGGCCGATTAAATTAGGGTTATCCCCTTGTCCAACCGTTACATTAGCTCTGATGGTATCTCCATTGTTGGCAAAATATAAAGAGACACCGTCCAGTACATTCCAATTGTCAACCGCTCCGATTGCTGACCAATTTCCATCGACATCATTTTGGATGACATCTATTAAACTACCCGGATCATTTTCAGGGTCATTGATTGTGCCAAATCCTTTCATGTTGGACTGACCCGCTAAAACAAAAACCCTTACTTTGCTGGGTGATTTTTCTTGTCTGGTGACAATCGGTACATAACCAACTTCTAAACCTGCAGGTGGTTGCACGATGGCGCCGGGGTCGAGTGTTGCGATTTGTCCAATTGCCGGAGGAGCCAAGTATTCATCCGTATGACTCCAATTCGAATGCATCAGTTCAACCCGATTTTGTAATGCCTCCCGAATATTAGCCGGTAGGTTAGCATGAACGATGGCCGGTTGGTCTACAAAGCGATACCAATAATACGTAAGAGTAGTACCATCGCCAAGGTCGGTTTGGAAAGGGCCAGCTGTAGGGCCAGGATTGTTCCAAGGCCCGTTAGGATCTTGCCATTGGCAATCTGGTTCTAATGGTGTCAAGTAAGTAATTTCAGTTCTCGGCGTTATGGGCACATCAACATTTAATAAATTAGTTGCAGACGGAACAGCATCTTCCTCAACAGTATGCCACTTATTATCTGATTCTAATTTAAAATATTCTGGCAAAATAAAAAGGTCGTCTTTTTCAAAAACGGTATTCAAGTCATATTCAAAACCCATTACGTTTGCAGTTTGTTGAACATTGTTCATATAATTCAACTCAATGGGATGGTTTAAACTTCCACCTACAATTTCACCAGCCATCGAACCGCCATTATTTACAAACGAAACAGGATAATTGCCAGCAGAAATAACTTCAGGAAGAACGGCTGCTCCACCATTGAACCAAGCTTCCATACCACTCCAAAGTGCTGCTTGGGAATAGACCGTGATTTGATTTAAAAGCATGGAGTTGTCATCATTACTGGCAGGAAATTGTAAGCGTTCTATTTTTGCGTATGGGTTTCCATTTGCATCGTTGGCAATTAAAGCCGGTGACCCTGCATGCTCTATACCAAAACCGATGTTCGGGTCGGAAGGCCTTGTGTCCAAAAATAAACCCTCTAAAGAAGGATTGTCCAATACGGGTTCCGTCCAGAAAGTTGGTAAGAAAAATGTTGCGGGTCCTTTGAAATTGCTTGTATTTAGGAATAATGTCCAACATTGATTACCCGTTTCAATAGCTTGCCCATTGGTTTGTGGCATCGGTTCGGTGAGGGGTAGGGGAATGTAGCCATACCCGAGCATTTCCCCGTTTAAACTTTGTGCCATGTTCAATCCATCCGGTGCCCACAATAATGCATTAGACAATTGGGCAACACCATATTTTCCGCCAGGCGTACTCCAATCCCGTTGTCCATTGGGTAACATATTACTTCTACCGGCACCGGGTCCATTTGCCCAAGCATGAAAATTGAAAGAAACACCACCCATGATAAACTTCGGTATCTTAGTACCGAATCGGGTATCATGCCACCAGCCCAAGCCACCTTCGATCGTGGTGTAAAAATCATCAGGTTCGTTACCCGTTTTTTGTGTTGTCAGCCAACAACCTGCAAGTCCCATCTGGAAATTTTCTGGTCCGGGATAATCTTTAAAAATCGGCCATGCGGCACTATAGGTGGTATAGCCTGCACCAAAGGATTGATCGGTGATATCTTCGGTGTTAATCCAGGTGAAGCCTGTTCGTTGTGCATCTACGATTTGAGCGAAAGTATAATAGGGAAGCGTTGAGAAAAGAATAAGGAATACATATGGGAATAAAGGAAGCTTCATAATGGGAATATTTTTATGTTTG
This sequence comes from Saprospiraceae bacterium, assembly GCA_020627865.1. Classification (GTDB taxonomy): domain Bacteria; phylum Bacteroidota; class Bacteroidia; order Chitinophagales; family Saprospiraceae; genus JAHDGC01. Next base: position 4,627 of record JAHDGC010000125.1, read on the forward strand.
TGCAAGAAATATATGCAATATAAAGCTATGTTTTGAAAAGTTATGTATCATCATAGAAAAAAGGGGGGAATTGTATAAAACAATTCACTACAGACTTGCCTGTTCTGGTAGAATAAGCAGCGAGGTCTGTAGTGAATTAGTTCCTATGCGGTTAAGTCAAACAAGAAGTAAGCAACGCCTTCCCTCCATGTAGGGGTTGAGAAGCATATACCTGTTTCCTGTTCAGCACATAATGTCCGTAATATTGTGTCCCCGCCATATCCATGTTATCTGCATAAATCAAAGTCCCTGCATGGAACTGAGGCTCCAACATTTTGAAAAGTGGCAAATACAAATCTTTCCAGCCATCCAAAAATAAAAAATCAATCGGAGCATTATGTCCTTTCAAGGTTTGCATCGCATCCCCTATTTTTAAATCGACATAGTTTTCCAATCCGGCATGCGAGAGATTTTGCATGGCTCTTTTTGCCTTGCTTTCCAATAGCTCTGTCGTAATTACTTTCCCACCTGTCTGGCGAACTGCATCTGCCAAATAAATGGTAGAGATGCCAAAGGAAGTGCCAAATTCAACAACGTTTTTACATTTATGGTCAAGAATCAACTTCCTAAGCAATTCTCCCTGTTCCTTTGAAATAGGAAGATAAGCATGTTCAAAATCGGCCGGCTGCATCGGGCGGAAAATGGATTTTACCACTCCTTTTCCAATGCGTAAATAATCTTTCTTTGCATCATTGTGCAAGGCATGAAGCGTTGCTTCTAATCTGTTTATTTTAACTGCGTTCATCATACTTTTTAATTATGTTAATTTATACTGCAAAATTAAGTATAAGAACGGCTTGTTAAAAGGTGAAAAAATCCTTTTTTATGGTAAAAATGGGTGATTTTGATTTTCGCTTATCCGATATATGGGTGTTATAACTTTTGAGCAGTTGAATATTTACCGCCAGATGCTGTTGCTGAAAATCTTATTGGTATCTGAGCATCTGGCGGTAAAATAAATCTTGTATTATTTTAGACTACAAACCCTCATTGTCAACATACTGTTGCATATTAATACGACCATAACCAAAATCCGGATGTGGATTCGTTAAAAACCGATCAGAGGCTGCTGCCATTTTCGTCAATACCTCAGCACGATTGAGATGGGGTTCATTCGCCCAGATGAGGGCTGCCATCCCGGCGGTGAGTGCTGTAGATTCGGAAGAAGAACCGCCACTAGTGAATTCGACCACAAAATCAGCTCTACCAAAACACTGTGTACACCAAGAAGCATCTTCGATACTACTGGTGCCTTCAATACCCGTAGCGGAAAAGACATAAGAAAAGTCGCTACCACCATTAAAAGACAAACTTGCAGGGAATAAAGTAAAGTTGCCGGGATCACCGAAAATAAGATCGGCCACCAGCTCTCCAAGCGGGAAGGTGCCACCTGCCATAAAGATCATTTTTCCATTATCGTTGCAAAGTCTTACCGCATTCCTTACGCCTGACCAAGTAATCAGTCCACCTTGCGACATCGAAATAATCTTCACATCGGAACGAGAAGCAAGCCGCTCGAATGCTCTCCTTACCCCAACGGTGTTTTCTGCTGGAGCATCAATCAAAACGCTAACGAGTAAACCGGTACTGCGCACAAAATATAAATCTGCATCATAGGCTGCACCGGCAGAACTCCCAGGTGGGTTGCCAATGATTTGCATCATTTGGGTGCCGTGTCCATTGATAAGAGAATTGCCAGAAAGGGGAGAAGCATAAGAACCCCAGTACCACCAAGGGGACTTATACCGGCTTTCCCGTTGGAATGTACGGGCACTATTTCCTCCATTTCCTCCTGATCCAAAGACGGAATTGGAGGAATTTAATGCACCATCTATAACCCCGACCTTTATGCCATCTCCTGATAATCTAGCCGCCCAAGCTGCTGGGATTTCGTGGTTACAGGCAGCGTCTGAGGAAGGTTGAATGTTTCCAAATGCACAATCACTGTTTCGGGGTGCATTCAGATTTTCTTGTTCTTTTAGAAAACTTTCATACTTACGCGCCAGTTTTTCGAGTTCCTCTTCCGTAAAAATATTGTAATAAACATCTATGCCTGCTGTCTCTGAAAGCTGTCGAACACCTAACAGTGTTTCTACTTTTTCGATACGGACATCCATAAGTTTTAGCTTATCATTGATTTCAATAAAAACCTCCTTATCGTTAGTTTCCTTCCCTTCTGATTGGGCAATGAAATTAATAATTGCTTCCTTTTCCATGTTTGTCCGAGACTCATAATCCCAAGCTACGGTAATCAATTTTTCATCCGCTAACAAGAACGCTGAGGCCAATTGCTCATCATTCAAGTCGTTCCATTCCATCGCTCCTTGTTTTTTTAGGAGGTCAAAAATAGCGGCGTTCAATTGCGCCTTGGGCATGGTTTCAATGTGCTTATAATCGTTCGTTTCGAGTGTTGAGAATTCTTCGGAATGTTGACACGATTGGATAAGCAAAAATAATACGCTTACGAATAGTAGATGTTTGTTTTTCATGATTGAAATATTTTTGAGATGAAAATAAATGCAGTAAATATAATAATTGAGATGGGAAAACGGTAGGAACTTATGTGTTTTTTATGTTTAAAAAGCGGAGGCTTTGATAAGCATGGATGAGATGGTATTTCGTTACAAGCAATACTTCCCCATTTCATTTGGTCATTTTCCTAATCTTTTTCCTTTATCCTCTCCTAGCGAATAGATATAACCGCCTCCATTTTCTATATCTTTTGGAAATTCTATTCCTTGTTCATATAATATATTTATAATTTTCTCATACTGTCCGTCAAGTTTTAAAAACTTGGCTTCTCCTGGTAGGGGGGAGCCTTCATCAATTTCTATTTTTAAATCACCTTTCTTGTAAGAGAGGTTTGATACTTCTAGATGACGAATTATTTTTCCCTTCTTTTGGTATTTAAAAGAAAAAGAATGATCAACATCACCAACCATACATTCGAAGACTTCATAATCCTTTCCGATTTTATCAAAAATAGAGTTCCTCTGATTATACCAAGACAGTGAATACCACCAATTATCCATAATGGTTGCCCAATCTTTCCAGTGAGATATAAAAAATTCATATTTATGTCTTATCGGATGAAATGTATCTAGTTTCTCTAATATGGTAATTCCCTCTTTCTCCAGTAGGGCGAAAAGTGTACTTTCTCTGATATTTTTTATGAATATGAAGTATGGTGAACTATACCACCATCTTCCATTCTTTAGTTCAATTCTTCGAAGCTTGTTCTTCATTTTAATATGCTTTTTTAATTATTTTGTTTCTTATTGTTAATATTCGTAGAAAGGCGTTGCTTTTTGCGGATCAGCTCTAGCCTCGCTCTACACATTTTTCAACTTACATGCTCCTTCAAAAAAAATGCAATCATTAACGCTACCAGCGCAATGACACCATAAGCAAGAAAGGAGGCAAAAAATCCACCAAGTTGATCGAGGCTACCCACCAAAGTTGCGGCGATGGCCATGCCTAGATTGGTGAAGGCCAAATAGAGGGTAAACTGAGTTGCACTAACACGTGGATTACATAAACTCATTGCAATGGCCGCAATTAAGGTGAGTAAACCATATCGCGTTATTGCTGTTAATGTAGCAATGCAATATAAGAAGCTCAACTGATGCCATTGCGTTTGAAATAGGAGCACTAGTATCGTCATGACGCATTGCATCAATAGCAAGACCACAATGATCTTTTTCTTGCCAAACTGCTCCCCAAGCATTCCGATGACAAAGATACATACAAAGCCTGCTACCATACTTGCGACGCCTCCAATATAAGAAATATTTGCGGTATCCAAACCCGCGACATCTGTAGCTACTTTTGGAAATATATTGAGGTATATCCCATAGTTTAGGGAAATCAGAAACAAGATCGCGACCAACTGTAAACTTGGTGTATTCCACATGGCTTTTACCAATAAAGTGATTTATTCGATAATTATGATCCAATGTGCTATATCCAAATAAAATACTTAGAGTGTTTGTAGTATATCAACAAAATCCCTAAAAATATATTTAGCTTTATGCTCAAAAACATTCCAAGCATACACAACGCCAACGATATCTTTCTCTGGAACAATCACCAATATTTGATTACCATATCCCAATCCTACGGCTAGAGGTGGTTCATCTCCAGTTAACCACCATTGATAACCATAGCCTTCTTTACCTCCATCTTGATATATGTCTTTGACCTGCTTACTCAACGCTTCTTTTACCCAAGTCTTAGACAATAGCCTTTCTCCATTCCACACACCATTTTGAAGATACAATAAACCAATTTTTGCTATATCCTCTGCTTTTAAATACAATCCCCCCTCCGTATCCGGTAATTTGGACGGGGTTTTCTTCCAGTAATAATCCTGTATATTTAGCTTTTTGAACAAGGATCGGCTACCATACTTATCTATTGTTTCTCTTGTTGCATCCTTAATTATTTTTGATAATAACTGACTCGCACCACTATTATAATTCCAGACGGTACCCGGTGCTGCCTTTATGGGTTGCTGCAAAGTATAGTTAATCCAATCATCCGATAATTCCATTTCACTTACATTTGTATCCATTTCTAAACTCTTCCCGAACTCTTCCCATGCTAAGCCTAACTGCATCGTGAGAATATCCTCTAATGTTGTGACTTCAAGATGTCTTTTGATAGAATCCGAAATTGATACTTCTTGGAAAAACGGGTAAACAATCTTATTCACCCCACTTAACTCATTATTATAAATTGCGATTCCAACTATTGTACTAGCGACAGATTTAGTTATTGATTGAAGCGTATGCAAATTAGAATTCAAGTAATATGGATGATATTTAGGATGATAATAATTATATCTATTTATTTCGCTTGAATCCAAACACATATTACTACCGCATCCCATTTTACCCTTTTTATCTTTACTGATTTCTGCATAATCGAGATTATAGTTTTTTTGAAAGACTATGGTGTCCTGCTTAGCTATAAATATTTCGTCAATGTAGCCATATGTCCCTTTTTCAACTTCATGAACTAATGAATCTAAACTGAATTTAAATACACTATTCCTATAAGCATTTTCTTTCCAATGGAAATACGGCTCTTTACTTATTTTCTGTTTCGATTCTTTACATGAAAAATATGAAAGTGTAAGCAGAATTATAGTCAGAATTTTGTAGTTCATATTCTTTTTCCTTTTACCATATCCCATTTATTTCATGTTTAGGTGGCACTTCATTTGGATCAATATTGGGATTTATAGATTGAATCAATTTTTCAAGTACATTATATTCGTATGCGTATAAATATTTATCCAATTCCCGATTTAACTCAATTACCAATGAGTCTGTAACAGAATCTTGCCCATACATTGGCCCATTAACGAGAATAATAATTAATATCAGTTGCCCGTAATTTAATATGCAATTCATATTTAAGTTGTTTTTTTATCTATAATAAATTTCGAAGGCGTCGAAAATCATTCCCATCAAAAATCCAAAACCTTAAACTCCGTCCTCCGATTCAAAGCCCTACCTTCCGGATTATCCCGACCATTCTCAAACTGATTTGGTGCAACCGGTTGGTTTTCCCCAAAACCCTTCGCCTGTAATCTTTCCGTGGCAATACCATTTGCAATGAGATAATTTACAACACTTTGTGCACGACGTTGCGATAAATCCCTGTTGTATTCATCTGTTCCCTTGCTATCGGTATGGCTTGAGATGAGAATAGATGCCGTAGGATACTTGCTGAGGAAACGAAGTAAAGTATTATCAATAGCCCTTTTTGCTGTTGGCGTTAATTCATCCCGATCAAACTCATAATAAATATCTTTGAGTCGGATATTTTCATTTCTATTAATCACTTTATTCTCAAAAGTAAGTGGCTCCGGTTTAGGGGCAGTCGTTTCTGTTTTCGGTTTCGGCCTTGTCTTTCTTTTGGGTTTTAAATCAAAAACAGCTTCCAATGTCGTACTGCTGGTAATGTTTTTGGTGCTCAAAGTGGTACTGTCCGGATGATAACCATCTTTTTCCACAACGAAAGAATAATCATAACCGACTTCCAGTTCCACATCAAAACTACAATCATCTGTATCTTGATTCAAAGCAGCAATCCTTTCTTCTCCATCAACGATATAGGCAATCATTGCTGTTCCGCGGAGGCAATCTCCATTTTCATTAACCTTCCCAAGTAAATTAACTTTGATAAACTCCCGCCATTTAAAAGCATAAATATCATCACAACAAGTTTCACTCAATAAAGGCGTTCCGCCCGGACGATTAGAAACAAAAAATCCGGTTTCTTCATTCCGCAAAACAAAATCCAGATCATCTTGTGTGCTATTTATGGGTTTGCCCAAATTTTCTGCTACTGTCCATCTCTTAGATTCTCCAATGGCTTTAAAAACATCAAGCCCTCCAAAAGCCGGCCACCCATCAGAACTAAAGTAAAGCGTTTTTTTCTTGATGTCATAAAACGGTGTACAATCTGTTCCATAAGTATTGATCTTGGAGCCAGCATTTTTAGCTTCCTTAAATTGCTTTTTCTTCGTATCATAAATCGAGTACCAAATATCCAAGCCGCCTTTTCCACCCGGACGGTTAGAGACAAAATATAACACATCTCTTCCGCGTCGGGATTCTTTTCCCAAAGTAGGTTGGGTTGCCGTATAATTTCCCGAATTAATATTGCTATTCAGCAAATAAGGTTCCTGCCATACATTCGATTTTTTTTCCGTACAGAAAATTCTGCAAACCGTTTCATTCTTCCAATTTTTATCACAACGGGTAAAATAAAACCTTTTGCCATCCTCAGAAAGGCAGCCATTTCCCGGAACGGTTTCCGGATCATTAAACGGCCCGGGCAGTTCCCCGACTTCCTGCCAACCACTCCCCGTTTTCTCCGCAAGGAAAAATTTTCGACGCGCACTTTGGGAAGCTGCACTATCTTTTTCATAATAGTACACCTGATCTTCCCGCAAGGAACCAAAAGCAAAAAGTTCTTCGCCCATCGGAATAGGGGAGAACTCGATATGCGGATGATTAATGCTGCTGTTTAGATGGGTGAGGAAAGCATTCTCTGTCGTGTCTTTCCAAGTATCGGCAAGGTCACAACCTTCGAGTTCAATTCTAGCGGTTTTGTTATACAGCTTATTTTTTTCCTTACGGACAAGTTTTTTGAACTGTGTAATAGATGCCCGCGCTTCCTCATATTTGCCATTACATTTTTGCATTTGTCCCAAAGCGAGCAAAGCTTCCGGAAATCCTTCCTTATCCAAATCCACCGTTTTCCGGTAATATGTTTCCGCATTAACATAATCCCTCGCAACTCGGTAAAGTTCGGCCAGTTTATATTGCGTTTCTGCATCCTCCACCTTTTTTTCTGCTAACTTTTGATAGTAGGCCAAAGCAATATAAGGATCACCTGTCCGAAGCGCCTGTTGTGCCTTATTCTTCAATTTGGAAACACGCTTTTCCTTGATTTCAAGCACCGTATCTTGTGCATTTCCCGTAAGAGTAGAAATAGAAAAAATGCAAAAGGTCAATATGCTTTTCATGCTAAAAAAGAAAGAATAATATTTATATAATTTGTTTTTAAACATAAGGTGCTTTTTTTATGCTATACGCAATACTAGAGCTTATTAAACAGTGAGTTTACAAATGGTTGCTACATAAATGTGGCTTTATTGTAATCATTAAGAAGTTAAGTTTAGTTAGACTAAACGAGTCTTGGCTCGTTAGTATATATTACAGTCACTCATTTTAAGATGAGAAAATCTAATGTAAATCAGCATTTCATTACGGTCGAAGGTACGTCGTGGTGGCGATGGCCTGTCAAAAAATTGTCCGACCGGAGGGAGCCTGCCTGCGTGTTCGCAG
>JAHDGC010000126.1:0-3086 GCA_020627865.1 Saprospiraceae bacterium
GGCCAAGTTTATTTTGATGAAAATGACAATGGCATCATTGATCCCGGAGATTCTTTAATGGAAGATGTATTCATCGAATTGAGCGATGGAACCACCGTGTTACAAACGGCCAGTTCTGGCAACAATGGCAGCTATGCTTTTAATAATATTCCATCAGAAGACTATACTTTATCCATAGACCAAAGTTCTTTGCCTCCTGGGAATGTTCCTTACGAAGGGACACAGTTTTCCGTACTGGAAGGTTGCGATGATGAGGAAGAATTGTTGTGGTTGGTGCATCTTTCTTGTGCTACTGTTCCTAGCACGGAAACGCTGACGGATTGCCCTGGCACAATGGTAGAATATGAAGGTAATTTTTATGCAACAGGAGACAGCTACGAGGTACATCTTACGACAGATATTGGATGCGATTCTCTTGTTAACCTTACGGTAAATGCTTACGAGATTGTCAACACTGCACTAGAATTTGATGCCTGCCAAGGAAGCGATTATGATTATAATGGTAATTTAATTCCTGCCGGCACAACGGAGAATTTCCAACTTATGGACAGCAATGGTTGTGATTCTTTGGTATCCGTAACCGTTCTGGAATTGCTGCCCAGTTCTAATAATATACAAATAGATACCTGTGGTGTAAGCAGCATTTTTTATGAGGGCGTAGAAATCCAGTTAAACACGCCAACAGAGGTTACCTTGACCAATGCTGTCGGATGCGATTCTATTGTTACCGTTTTGGCTACATCCTCCGAAGCATTGACAGATACACTTGTTGTAGACCAATGCGAAAACGAAGCTTTTATTTATAATAATGTCTCTATCGAACCCGGTACTCAAATGGATTTCCCTTTCACCACAGTGGATGGTTGCGATTCCGTTTTCACGGTAATTGTCAACCCGATTGAAGCATACAGTTCAAGCCTGAATTTTGCAGTTTGCGAAGGAGAAACGTATTTATATGACAATATGAATATTCCTGCTGGTACACAAATGGATTTCTCTTACACTTCCGCTGACGGATGCGACTCTATTGTTATGGTTATCGTTGCAGAAAATTTAAACACCTACGAAACGATGACGATTGACACCTGCATGGGTGGCAGCTTTACCTATAATGGTGTCGAACTTTTCCCTGGAGATTCGGAAATTTTCACCTTGGTTAATGCACAAGGTTGTGATTCTCTATTAACGATTCAAGTTAATGAGACGCCGAATTTTCTTTCCGAAGTACCATTTGAAGTTTGCCCCGGAAATTTAGCCACATATGAAGGCACAACATATCCTCCGGGAACAGATACCACTTTTTATTATGTTGACCAATACGGTTGTGATTCTATTATTCACCTTACGGTAATCGAGTTGCCAGAAATGGATTATCGCTTGAGTAGTGAAAGGAGTTGTTGGAATGCCGATGATGGTGTGATTTCAGTGGATGCTTTATCTGGTGGAAGTGGCCCGTTTGAATATTCGCTTGACGATCAAGTTTATTATGATGATAATATTTTCAACAATTTGCTCCCGGGCATGTATACTGTTTATGTCAAAGATGCTCAAGGATGCATATTGACACAAGAAATTGAGGTACCAGAAATTGAACCGATTGCCGTAGCTTGGGAAGATCCGATCTTGCCTTGTGAGGAAGACAGCATTCGGATAGATGTGCAACTTACTGGGGCAACAGATACGGAGATCACTTGGGATTGGGGCAATGGTTATGATCGCAATTTCACTTTCGTGAATCAGCCCGGCACCTACCAACTGGCCATCACCAACGAGTGCGAAACCAAAATTGAAAACATTGTTGTTACATTAGCGGCAGACGGGCGGGAAGAGTTTATTTATATCCCGAATATCTTTAGTCCAAATCGTGATGGTGTCAATGATTTCTTCGTTTGTGCCCCTGCTCAAAACGTGGAAATTATTTCCTTTGAAATGCGTTTGTATGATCGCTGGGGGGCAGAACTTTTCAAGACAAATGATTACACCAAAGGTTGGGATGGCAATTACCAAGATGAGGATTTGAATCCCGGTGTTTATGTGTATTGGATGAAGGCGAATATCATGACTTGTAAACGACCGATGGAGGTTTTCCGCAAGGGTGATGTTACGATTTTGCGATAATTTTCCTTTACGGTAATTTCCCATCAGTCCCCCGTAGAGGCGCAATGCATTGCGCCTCTACGGGGGTTATTCAAATATTTCAACAAAAATTCCTATCTTTAGGCTTCCAACCAAGCTTGCTATTTTTAGAACTTAAACTATCCTACATCTGTGAAGTTAAATTTCACAAGATCGAGGTATACCAACCAAAAATAAATTATTATGAAAATAAAGCATTACCTGATAAAGCAACATTCTTGTATCTTAAAAATATTATGCACGGTACTCATCCTCTTTATTCATATTTACGCACTCCATGCACAAACGCCTCCCGCAGATATAACGATAGAATGCATCACAGATATTCCCAGTTCGGGAAACCTCAACTGGTCGGATAATTGTGGTAATACCGGAACAGCACTTGGGTTCGATGGGCCTATATCGGGAGCTTGCCCAGCAATAATTATCCGTTCTTGGAGCTGGGTCGATTGTGGAAATAATATTAGCGTGACACAACAAATTACAATCTTAGATTCAACATCACCTGTCTTTGATGCTCCCCCCGCTGACATGACAATTACAGATATAATTGAGCTTCCGCCAATAGGCGATCTAGGCTGGAGTGATAATTGCGATGGCCTCGGCACTGCATCTCCAACACAAAGCACAATAGGAGATTTGTGTTTTGGTCAAATTATAAATACCTGGAATTATACGGACCAGTGTGGTAATAATACAAGTACAAGTCAAACCATTACCGTTATAGGTTCGATCCCAATGGAACTGAATTCTTCTGCAATAGCCGACTGCCCCGCAAACAGTGACAATGAAGAAAGCAGCTGTGAAAAAGTATGCGCCAATACAACTGTTACCTATTCCGCTCCGCCAGAAAATAACAATAATCTTTCATGGGATGTACAAGGAGCCATTTCTTACAATATCTCGAACAATGGTATCGCTACAGTCAACTGGGGAGAACCCGGCTCTGG
>JAHDGC010000126.1:3186-12414 GCA_020627865.1 Saprospiraceae bacterium
CAGGCTATCAATACACCCCAGGCACATGCGGCTCGGCTACTAATTCCATTACAATCATTTATGAAGCAACGCCCAGCGTTACTGCACCGATCTCATTTATCTGGCCTGATGGAGGCACAGGACAAACCCGTGATAACCTTTCCCAAGGAACATATGCCGTTACCATAATGGATGCTGCTGGATTCGCCATAATTCAAAACTTTCACATTGATTGCATCGCAGAAACTTCTCCTTGCACGACCCAAGCAGTCCTCTGCGTAGACATCCTCGAAAATGCCAAAGCCATTATAGAAACAACCCCTCCCGCGAATAATGGTATTGTCCAAGTTTGCGCAGGACAAGAAGTTTTTTTTGAAAACCAAAGTGAAGAAGCCGAATATTTCATCTGGGATTTTGGTACAGAAGAAACTTTTACCGGAACCAATGTCTCTTTTATTTACGATACACCCGGCACTTACGAAGCCTTTCTCATTGCCCAGAATGAATGCCTTTGCAATGATACGACTTCCGTTACCATTGAGGTCAGCACAGCACTTGTCCCTGAAATCAGTTGTACGGGTACAATTTGTTCTGGAGAAATCATCACCTATACGGTTGATGCGGATTGTGCAGCTTATAATTGGAATATCACCAACGGTACCATCACGGATGGCGGCGGCACAAATGATGATTTTGTAACCGTAGATTGGGGCAGCAGCATCCTTGGTAATATCCAATTGACCTTGGCAGGATGCAGCGAAGATTTTTGCCCTGATCCTATCGAGTATCAAGTATCCATTGTTGCACCTACAACCATTATTGAAGGGCCAAATAAAGTTTGTCGTGGAGAAATTGCTCGGTATACCATTCCTGAATTTAGAGGAACTACTTTTGATTGGACAGTTTCTAATGCCGGAACCATCTCTTCTGGCAATGGCAGTAATTCTATTGTTGTAGAATGGGATCAAGATGCGCCACTCACCATACAATGGGTAAGGGTCGAGTATGAAAACTGCTATCTCGAATGTGGTGGCGAAGCTTTATTGGATGTTGCCATTCGGGATAAATTTTATGCTTCCGGCCCGATTGAAGCCTGTGCAGGGGGGAGCAGTTTTTTTGAAGGCAGAAAAGCCAGCAATGACAATCCTGCCCTTTGTAATTGGTTTGTTTATGACAATAATGATGATCTGCATTGGCAATCTACCACGCCCACTTCCATGCCTGAAATTTTCTGGCCGGATGAGGCAGGCAGGTTCCGCATTGAAATTTTCCCCGCAACTCCGGATGATTTTTGTGTAGACCAATATACGCTTTTACTGGAAACAGAAGATCGTCCCCCTACCCCTACTAACATCTCAGGGGAAACAACTATTTGCCTCGGACAAATCTACTCATATCATGCTGTATCCGATGTTTTTAATACTCGTTTCCTTTGGGAAATCACTGATGGTAGTAATGTGTACACGAATGAAGGCCCAAGCATTAATGTAAACTGGGGAAACAGCCCACCCTATCAATTAAGTTTGCAACAACTCAGTCTCACGCCTTTGGCTTGTCCATCAGATGCCATAACACAAGAACTATTTCTCATCCCTGGATTTTCAATTACCGGAGACACGGATATCTGTCTAGAAGCCATCACGACATTCGAAACGGAGTTTTATCCCAATACAGAATTGATCTGGTCTATTACACCACAGGATGCAGGCACCATTATAGAAGAAGCAACACCTAACAGCATCGATGTGCTTTGGCACAAAACGGGTAACGCTACAGTAACGCTCGACCAATGCGGCCTATCTCAAACTTACAATATTGCTGTACAGCCAAAACCTGAACCTGTCATTGTCGCCCCGTTAGTTGATCTTTGCCCTAATGAACCCATCTCCATTACCGTAGCAGAAGAAGCAACAAGTTATCAGTGGTTTAATGAAAATGGTACACTCATTTCCACCGAACAAAGTATCAGTATCACGACGGGTTTTTATCAAGTTGTCGTCACGGATGAATTTGGTTGCACGGGCAGTGATGACTTCCAGCGAGATGAACCAATCCCCGCAGCAATCAATATCAGCTCCCCTGATTTCACGACTTATTGCCCCGACACCGGCATGTCTCCCCCAACACTTTACGGACTAGATACCGATGAAGGATACACGTATGAATGGTACTACAATGGCAATCCTACAGGGAACACAAGTGGTCAAATTTATGCAGATATGATCGGCACGTATTATCTTGAAGTAACGGACATCAATAATTGCAGCTACACTTCTAACAGTATAAATGTAAATACCGGTTGTGTATCCGGGACTTGTATCGCCAGCGGACAAATTGGGTTCCAGCCTATGCCATCGGCTTATTGTACCCAATACAATTTTCAAAACCTAAGTAGCGGCTACATTCCCGGATCATTAAGCTGGAACTTTGATGATCCTACTAGTGGAAACAATTCTTCTACGGAACTCGAACCTTTCCACGAGTTCAGTGCAAGTGGACATTATCTCGTCACCCTGCAAGGTCTACTGCCCGAAGTTGGGAACCCTGGCGGAGCTTGCGTCGGAGGTTTAACCTTACCCGTTACGGTAGCGGCATCTGCCAATTTCGATGCAACGATCGGATGTTTGGGCACTTCTACTTATTTTTCAGATAAATCAGATTTTGTTGTTGATAATGGTAGTATTACCAATTGGCTATGGAACTTTGATGATCCAACAAGTGGCACGGAGAATACTTCTACAGAACAAAATCCAGATCATATTTTTAATGCTACCGGACTCTACAACATTAATCTTACCATAACCCATAGCAATGGTTGTATTTCTGAAATCACGAAAACCATCGAGATTCTTGATTTGCCACCAGCAGAAATGACTACGTCGGAAATGTCCTGTGAATTGAACACCGTTGCTTTCTCCACACCGCAACTTTCTCCAGCAACGACTTATCAATGGAATTTTGGCGATCCTGCTTCCGGTGCTGCCAATACATCCGAAATATCCAACACCTATCACACGTACAATACTGCTGGAAACTATCAGGTTACCCTTACGGTTAAGAATCGTGGTTGTGAAAACACGATCACACAAAGCATCGAAATTATAGAAAACAACCTGATTGGAAATATTGATTTCAGTGCCCCCTCTCCCATTTGCGAAGGAGAAACGATCACGCTTTCGGCTCCTCCGGGAGCAACAAGCTGGTTATGGTCAGATGACAGCACAACGGATAACGTTCTTGTTAGCCAAAGCAGTGTTTACACCGTAAGTTTAACGGATGATTTTGGATGCAGCTATACGACACCACAGGCCGTTGTCGATGTGCTTCCTACACCCGTCGGCACTGTCCGGTTAATTGAATATGATGAATTTGGACAAGCCAGTGAATATTTTTATAACAATTACAGCACGTGCGAAGGAGCAGATGTATTTCTCGAAGTTGCAGGCAGTGAAGGCAACAGTTTTTCTTGGAGTACTGGCGAAAGCACTACTGAAATTATTTATTCGGAAGATCGGGGCAATCAACTTACGACTGGCATTTATGATTTCACCGTAACCATCACGGACAACACTTCGGGATGTAGCATCACGGAAGCCTTTAACCTTAGCATTACAGCATTGCCTGATCCACCTCTCATCAGCTCCAACCCTTCTGGTATCTTGTGTAATGGAACGACCAGTATTTTAACGATTCAAAATCCAATACCGGATCATACTTATGTTTGGAGTAATGGTGCCATCGGGCAAACCATCATTACCAATACACCCGGCCTTTACTCGGTAAAAGTCTATAATCCTGATGGCTGCGAAAACACCAGCGAGGAGATCGAAATTTTTATCGGGCCAGAAATCATCAATGTTCCTTCTGGTTGTTTTACCCATTGCAATCCGGACACTCTTTGTATGCCGAATATTCCCAACATCGTTTCTTGGCAATGGTATGTAGATGATCTACCTGTCCCCGCTCCTAATGGTACCACACAGGATTTGGTGGCTACGCAAAGTGGCGACTACCATGCTGTTTTAACGGATGCCAATGGCTGTACCGCTACTTCCGGCACCCTCAGCCTCGACTTGTTGGATGCCTTTGGCAACCTCGAAGGTTTGGTTTACTTTGATGTTAATGACAACGGCATCATTGATCCAGCCGACACCCTCATGCATAATGTTAGTATTGAACTAAGCGATGGCACAAACGTTCTTGACACCGGCAATACTGGCAACAATGGCGCTTATGCCTTTCCGGGCATTCCTTCAACAAACTATACCTTAAACATTGATCCATCCAGCTTGCCACCATCTGTTGTTCCTTATGAAGGCCAACAATTTTCTATACTAGAAGGCTGCGACGACGAGGAAGAAGTGCTCTGGCTTTGCCACTTGGTTTGCGCGACCAATGTTGGAAACGAAACCCTTATCGGCTGCTCTGGTGATTCTATTGCCTACCAAAACAACATGTATCCAACAGGCACGACACAGGAAGTAACTTTCACCAATATTTCCGGCTGCGACACTACGGTTATGCTTACAATTGATGTTTTTGAGATTATAAATGATACAGTTCAAGGTTCGGCTTGCTCTGGAAATTTTTATGATTATAATGAGAATCAAATTCCGGCTGGCACTACAGAAAACTTTCCTTTTATAGATGATAATGGTTGCAATGCTTTGGCAACGGTTACGGTCACGGAATTACTACCAAGTTTCAGCAATTTACAAATAGACACCTGCGGGGTAGAAAGTATTTTTTATCAAGGTTTTGAAATTCTGGTGGGTATTCCTACAGATGTTTCCTTGACCAATTCAATTGGATGCGATTCTATTGTTACAATATTCTTAAATTCAACATCTGCATCAACTGGAACGTTGGTGCTAGATGGTTGTGAAGGTGATACCATTTTTTATGAGAATATAAATATCCCTGTCGGGCAACAAGCCGAAATTGTTTACGAATTGGCCAATGATTGCGATTCCGTTTTGACTATTTTTACCAATCCGATTCAGATAGCTACAGCAACAATAGATTTAAATGGTTGCGAAGGCGATACCATTTTTTATGAGAATACAAGTATCCCTGTCGGGCAACAGGCCGAGATTATTTATGAACTAGACAATGGTTGCGATTCTATCTTGACTATTTTCACCAACCCCATCTTTCCTGACAATTTGCTCCTCGAAATTGATACTTGCCAAGGCGGAAGTTTCAACTATCAGGATAGTACAATCCTTGCAGGAAATCAGGCCAGCTTTAATTTCACCAACCAATGGGGCTGTGATTCCATCGTAACCGTTCAGGTCAATGAAACCACCACGCCACTTTTTACCATTGAAGAAAATGTTTGCTTGGGAGAATTTTACAATTACAACAACATTGATTTCACAGCAGGGACAGATACTAGTTTTTACTTCACAGATCAAAATGGTTGCGATTCAATCGTTCGCCTTATCCTCAGCCCTTTCCCAGCAGTTGTATTCGACCCCATACCGGAATCATCTTGTTGGAATGATACAAACGGAAAGATTGCTATTGAAAATATAGCAGGCGGATTGGCGCCATATTCTTACTCTCTTGATGGCATTTTATTTGAAGGAACACCAGCCATTTTTGAAAATCTAGGTGCAGGGGAATATGAAGTTTTTGTACAAGATGAAAACATGTGCATCTATCAACGAAATATTGAAATTGAGCAGATAGCAGCATTGGAAATTTCTTATGAGTCGCCCGTCCTCTCTTGTAATGAAGACAGTACCCGCATTACGGTAAGTCTGAATAGTGGAGTTCCAGAAGATGTGAACTGGCAATGGAGCAACAATTCCAACAATAATTACACTTACGTGCAAACACCAGGCATTTATGAAGTGGTGGCCAGCAATGCTTGTGAAAGCATCACGGAACGCATTACCGTAGCATCGGCCATTGAAGCCAATGAAGGAAATCTTATTTATATTCCCAATGCCTTTTCTCCAAACGGTGACGGCATCAACGATTATTTTGTTTGTGCTCCTGCTCAAGGTGCGGAAGTCCTTGCTTTTGAAATACATCTTTATGATCGTTGGGGTGCGGTACTTTTTGAAAGTTATGATCACAATGTCGGCTGGAATGGTACTTACCAAGATAAGGATTTGAATCCTGGCGTGTATGTGTATTGGATGAGGGCTAGGATTGTTTTTTGTAATGAGGAAATGGTGATTTTTCGGGAGGGGGATGTTACGGTTTTGCGGTAGAACTATTTTACTCTAAACGTTCCAGAGATTTGCATCTCTGCCAATAACATATCGTTCCTATGGAACTCTTTTTACACTGTTCGCCTACAACAATCCTCCGAATACGTTGTACGCGAACAGAATTGTTGTACGCGAACCAAAACAATGGTCTTTGATCGGAAAAATAAACTGGCCATAGGTCGCTACTAAAGTCTGTCTACATGCACAGCTTATGATGAACAATGCCCCTGCTTGGCAAGCCTGTCCATCAAGGTTATCATTTTTTATTACAGCTTTCTCTAATTTTCAATATCATTTCTCCCTAAAACATCTTACCTTGCAGATAACCAATACAGGCAGGAAATGAACAAAGAAGAAAAATTAGCTTTATTACAAAAGAAACTAGAGGAATTACAAATTCGGCAAAACAAGTTTCAGCAGGAAATCCATCAATTGCGGAAAGCCATCGCGGAACTGCAAGCTTCTCCTTCAGCGGAATCGGTTTTAGAAGCAGAAGTTCCCCTGCCTGTTGTAGAAACCAATGCGGGAATAGATGTAGAGGCAAACCTGCAAACAAAGCAAGAAACGAAGGAGCCACCTAAAACTTCGGTGCCGCCATCCGTGAAGAATGATCCTTCTTATACTGCTCCTCCAACGGGGTGGTTCTCTAAAGAAAATCTGGAAGCTTTTATCGGAGGAAATATCATCAATAAAATTGGTATCCTGATTTTGGTTATTGGGGTAGCCATTGGGGCAAAGTATTCCATTGACAACAATCTCGTCAGTCCGCTTACCAGAATTGTAATGGGATACATTACAGGAATTGTATTGTTAGGCACTTCTTTAAAACTCAGGGAAAAATACGAAACCTATAGTTCGGTTTTGCTCAGTGGCGCCTTGGCCATCTTGTATTTCATCACCTTTTTCGGGTATAGTGTTTACGGACTATTTCCACAGTTGATTGCCTTTGGCCTCATGGTGTTGTTTACGGTTTTTACCGTTGTCGCTGCTTGGTCTTATAATCGGCAAGTCATCGCACTTATTGGATTGGTAGGCGCGTATGGTGTTCCTTTTTTATTGAGCAATGACAGTGGCAACGCGGCTACTTTGTTTGCTTATATTAGCATCATTAATATAGGAATTCTCGTCATCAGTTTAAAAAAATATTGGCGGCATGTATTCCATCTCGCTTTTTTACTGACCTGGTTAATCTTTGCGTTTTGGTTTGCTGATGAGTATCCACTCCGACAAGAATTTTCGATAGCAGCCATTTTTCTACCGATTTTCTTCCTTACTTTTTACATCACTTTTTTGGCTTACAAATTAATCCAACAAGAAGCATTCAAGGCTAGGGATGTCATCCTTGTCTTGACGAATTCTTTTATATTTTATGGTTTCGGATTTCTCGCTTTAGCTGAACATGAAGTTGGAGAAAACTATTTGGGCTTTTTCACCTTGTTGAATGCCCTACTCCATTTTGCCGTTGGTTTTTATATTTATAAACAACAAAATTTTGATAAAAAATTATTTTACCTTGTTGCTGGAATGGTTTTAATTTTCCTCACAATCACCATTCCTGTTCAACTAGATGGCAATTGGGTTACCTTACTTTGGGCTGGGGAAGCTGCCCTTTTATTTTGGATCGGTAGAACTAAACAAGTCGGTGTTTATGAAAAACTTTCTTATCCTTTGATGTTACTTGCTTTTTTCAGTTTGATGCAGGATTATCATTTTGAATTCCGGCCGTATTCAGAAATTAGCGCCTTTCTCAACTTGCGATTTCTTTCAGGATTGCTTGTTGCAGCTGCCTTTGGTTTTATGAACAAAATCAATGTAGACTACACAAAGCTTTCTGACTTTTTGAGGAATATTTTCCCTAAAATTATATTACCCACATTGTTTATTTTCATATTATATCACTGCTTTCATTTTGAAATTGAACTGTATTGGAAAAAGGCCTTTCATGCTTCCGCAATAAAGTCTCCAGAAACCCATCTCCTTGTAGCCAAGAACTACGAACTTCGCAAATTCGGAGAGCTATGGTTGTTGAATTATTCCTTATTTTTCTTCGGTGCACTGGCCTTTTTGAATGAACGCTTTCTTAAAAATAAAAATGCCGCTTGGATAAATCTATTTTTAATTGTTATCCTCGTTTGTATATTTCTAATCAATGGCTTACTGCTATGTAGTGACCTCCGAACTAGCTATCTGAATCGTGCCAGCGAACAGTATTTTAACCGAGGCATCATCTATCTTGCCATTCGGTATATTGGGTACGGATTCGTAGCTTTTGCCATGCTGGGATTGTATCGGTATATCAAAAGTAATATCCTTGAAAAAGATTTTAAGATTCCATTTGACATTTTCCTACATCTGGTTATCTTGTGGGTGCTGAGTAGTGAATTGTTGCATTGGATGGATATGGCTGGCAGTGTACAATCCGACAAGTTGGCCTTGAGTATTCTGTGGGGGATGTATGCTTTGTTTTTAGTTTCGTTTGGCATTTGGAAAAAATTGCAGCATTATCGCCTCGCCGGAATTGTATTGTTTGGCATTACGTTAGTGAAGTTATTTTTCTATGATTTGACGCACTTGAATAATTTATCGAAGACGATTGTGTTGGTTTCGCTTGGAGTCTTGTTGTTGATTGTTTCGTTTTTGTATAACAAGTATAATGATGTTATTTCGGAGGATGAAAAAAATTAATATTTTTTTATTGTTAGTTAACATTAATTTGAATATACAACCACCGTCTTTGACGGTACTATTGCTCAGTTGAATACAAGTATACTAAACGGCTAAATTAACAGTGATTTTCTTCTAACCATTAAGGCATTAAGAAAATTAAGGAAACAAAGTTGCTTCTTTCTTAATGCCTCTTAATCCCTTAATGGTTGGCAATATTACATCTTTGGTATTTTCATTGTTTAATAAGCCGTTTAGTATAATTTATCAAGTTCAGCTCTGCTTATATTTGAATCATTTGATCTTTTATTTAGCTTTATCTTACTTTTCCATTCGCAAAAAAGTAAGAAACCTGCCTGCC
>JAHDGC010000127.1:0-616 GCA_020627865.1 Saprospiraceae bacterium
CATTCAATTTTGGATATGTTCATGGGATTATAATTTGTTATGGTGAGTCGTTTTTATAGAAGAGCGACCCACTTTTTTTGAAAAGTTCTTCCCTTCGGGGAATCAAAGATATAAGTCGGGAAAATGGATAAGTACCGACATTCAATTTTGGATATGTTCATGGGATTATAATTTGTTAACAGAGTCGTTCCGATCGCGGAGCGACTCTGTTTTTTTGTGCATTGTTGAATATTTTAAAACAATGAGGCTTTGGCAAATTCACTTCTTACCCCCCTAGACATTGACATGTCTGGCAATAATATGTCGTTCCTATGGAACTCATACTTAGAAGGCATTTGAGGAAACTTTAAATTTGTTTTTTGCAAAAATTGTCAAACAACCTTACTTTTTCACAAAAATTGTAGAGAAATAAACACCCTAGTAAAAGAACAAAAATAAGTTCCACCACAGATGACACGGACAAACACAGACCTGCCTTCGTGCCGAAAGGCAGGCAGGTTATGCCACAGATTCATTCGCGCATAGCGCGAATGTACACAGATTTTTACGTATGAATCTGTGAAGAATCTGTGTACATCTGAGAAACCTGCCTTCCTGCTGAAAGCAGGCAGGTCTG
>JAHDGC010000127.1:626-12354 GCA_020627865.1 Saprospiraceae bacterium
CAATGAACTTATATGCGTCTTTTATACTTGTGTATACACCATAGCCTGCTGAAAGCAGGCAGGTCTGTGGTGAAAAAAGACAAACACAGATTTACTGTGGTTTTGGTAGAATTTATTTTTTAGACTTCACCTACTCCTTTGATGTGGAGATATTTTTCGGGATAATCCTCCCGAAAGAATGCCTTATCGAATCCTTGTAAATTCGAATCCTGTTCAACTCTAAATTACAATCCATATGTTCCCCATCTTCTAATGGCGTCTCTAGTTCTTCCTCTTCATCGTCTTCCAATGACATCACCATATCTGAATTTGGAGACACTTTTCCTCCGTCTTTTGCCACAAACACAGTATCCACAATCGCTGACGTATCCAGCTCAATAATTGTACTTTTCATTAAAGAAACAGAATCAATGGTATAATGAACCCTCATCTTAGGCTTATACCCTTTTTTGTGAATCTCGTATGCTTCTGGATCTATCGGTGTTACTTGCGTCAAGGAATCCGTTAAAAAATTACCGATAATAATGGATTGCTCTCCTCCCTTTGCCCTATAAATTTGCTCTAAAACAATCCACTCATTTTCCTTGATCTCTGGAGGCAAGACAAAATCAACATCCGTTTCTTGATTTTCAAAGTTTTTATTATTTCTGGAAAAAATCAAATCATCCGTGAACAAAACGCCAAGCTGATTGATCCGGAATTGATCCGGACGGATTTTCATCTTAAGGATGTATTCCACATTTTCCTGAAGCGGACAAAGTAAATCTGTTTGGATGAACTTCCGGTCAAAATTCCGTGCCTTATCATAAAACAAGACGCTTACAAGCCCATAATCATAGCCGACCAACTTCAGCGAGGTAGACCGCCATGCCTTCGGGCTGCATGGTTCATGATATTTATGACAAATATTCACATCGTCAAATCCGGGATTTGGGATGAGTTCCTGTCCATAAACATTAAAGCATAAAAACAGGCAAAGCGTGATTGATGGTATTATAGATTTCAAAGGCGTAGATTAAAGATTTAGCATTACTTCATAAACGGATAAAGAGGATGGTTGTGCTGTTATATTTTCATAAAAAAAGCATTCATCTCCTTTCCGACATGATCGGGTTGTTCATCTACAATAAAATGTCCGCCATTTAAATAGGCGATTTCAACCTCGGTACAACAATTTTCGACACCAAGCACATACTCCTTTATGATGATTGGATCTAAGACGCCATGAATAATTTTTGTCGGTACTGTTATTTTCTTTTCCTCATAATTTTTCCACCGTTTCCGATCTTTTCCAACTGTCCGATAAATATTAGCAGCTGTCGTTAGGGTATTCGGAATTTTATAACACCGGATATATTCTTCAATGGCATCTTCAGGAATAGGGTTGCTAATTCCTCTGCTAAAAAATCGCACCCAAATATCTTCCTTTCCACTCAATAATGCTTCTGGAAAATCTTTAATGCTCAGAAAAAACTGATACCATGAGGAACGAAATAGTTGTTTCACCAAGATCTCTCCCGCCTTTGCTTGCCCTATCGTGTTATTGATAAGCACCATATTTAAAACAACCAACTTTTGAATACGAGCAGCATTGAGGAGTGCCATTTCTTGCGCAATGGCCCCACCCCAATCATGTCCGGCCAGATAAAACTGCTTGATGTCCATTTCATCTGCTATCGCAAAGATGTCCATCGCCATTTCATCCTTTTCATAAAGTTTAAGATCCAGCGCTCGGTTACTATCTCCCATTCCTCTTAAGTCTGGGGCAACTAAATAAAAATTCTCCAGATAAGCCGCCATATGATGCCAACAGTAACTCGTTTGTGGCCAACCATGCAATAAAAATACAGGCGGGTTATTTTGATCTCCGTAAATCCTGACATTAAAAAATCCGCGTTTGGTAGTGATTACTTTTTTCATTTGCATGATGTTATATGACTTTACGTTACGCTTTACCCGATTAAATGTACATAATAGATAAAATTCAGGATTTATTGGCAAATCATTTGTACTTTTGATAGGAAAATATTGCAGACTATATCATAAAAGAATCCCTATGCAAACTATGCAAGCCTTACTCAACACACTTCCCCAGGTTGGAACTATAGACTGGATTAGCATTAGACCACAAAAAAAGCTTCCGGTTAAAGTAGTCGAACAGGTTTCTGTGAATATAACCAACGGTCTAGAAGGTGATCATTATGCCGGAACAAGTGGCAAAAGGCAGGTTACACTTATTCAGGCAGAACACATCACAGCCGTAACCCGTTTATTGAACAAGCCAACTATAGACCCAACATTACTTAGGCGAAATATCATTGTCTCCGGCATCAATTTATTAGCGCTTAAAGAGCAACAATTTTCTATTGGTGCAGAAGTTATTCTGGAGGGAACGGGCCCCTGCCCACCCTGCTCTAGAATGGAAGAGAATTTGGGAGCTGGCGGATATAATGCCATGCGAGGACATGGCGGCCTCACGGCGAGAGTCATAAGAGGTGGGACGATCAAAGTTGGAGATCAAGTAAAGTTAATTCCTAAAGAAACATAGATACCAAAAGATAGCACCTCAATTTGTGATAAAAATTGTCTACTATTCCAGCGTTTCACCTCATCCAAAAATAAACAGCATTGCGGTTTAATCAAGGCCCTATTCCTAGATTACACCAACTCACATTCTCCTGTAATTTAACCATACAAAAGGTATAAAAAAGACTCGCCACGACGAAATCATATTATTTTTTAAAATAATTTAAACTTTATATGGTAAAAATTTAGATTTTTAAAATAAAAAACTTATCTTACAAATCTATAGAACAAACTGTGTTAGATTATACAAACTAAATCAATCTCGATTTACACTCAAACAAACAGCATTATACTTTGTATTTGCAGGTTATTAAATAAAATTCGTTCCACCATCTATCTTGTTATGCTGCTTTATAGATCATATCAAACATGATTCTTCTATAAGCAGAATATTGACTTCTTATTTCTTAATATTTCGGGAAATACAAATGTTTCCTGATACAAAATCTATGCTTACTTCTCAGCAGTAAGGCAGCAAATTCCTTTAATCCAGTTATTACAATTTAAACGTAAGCACACCCCTACCACAGACAACGATTGTTTATTGGTGTGCACAATGATTTTCAACAGAGATCATGCAATCTATCTATTATAGACAATAATCTTATTAGGTATTGTTCAAGCGAGACATTCTTGATCTGGATTGTCAATTCATGTATACTGGATGTTATACATCACAATATAATTCTTAGCTAAGGGAAATTCCCAAATACACTATGTGTACAATTTGTCATTGTACGCAGTGGCATTCTTGTGTATTTTTTGTTACAAGAATCTAAAATTCTGACGACAATACTACTTAACTACAGATGCACGCTCCGCTATTATTTAATTATTTATTTGACCCTTTAAAGTTTATTCATTATGAAAAACAATTCCCCCAAAAAGAGGAGTAGCTTTTTATTAGGTTCCCCCCTACGTATGCAACACACTTTCGTATTATGTTTTTTTGCAACGCTTTTCTTTTCCTCAAATAAGATAACTGCCCAGACACCAGCACCATTCCCTTGCAATGATGTTTTTTACCATATGGTAAATGGCGATTTACATGCATTAGACGTATCGGGTAACACTTTTGAATTACTAAACACCGGTAGTGATGGTTATTTAAATGCCATGGGATTCAACATGTCCGATAACCTGATATATGGCATTTGGCATCCCGGAGACAATACTGCATCCAATGTATTAATGAGAATAGATGCGAATGGAGACTGGACTAACCTTGGAGAAATTAGTGGCCTCCCTGTAGAAAAATGGAATTCTGGTGACTTCGATGATGCCGGCAATCTTTATATTTACAAATCAACCATCCAATCCTTTTACAAGATCAACATTGCGGATCAAACTGCCGTTCAAATTCATCTGAACGAATACCCCACTATAGCCGATCTATGTTTCAATCCATCAAATGGCTTATTCTATGGCGTTACCCATTTAGGAGACCTTGCTACTATTGATCCATACAATGCTACCGTGACCATCAACCATATATACGGAGCTGTGGCCGAGATTGACGGTGGTTATGGGGCAACCTGGATTACTGGAGAAGATATCCTGTATGTTTACAGGAATTATGGTGGTGAAATATATCGAATAGAAGGTGTTGGAACAGTAGGGCCATTTATTTCTCATCTCCAACTCATTACAGATGAAATATCCAATAGGAATGACGGTGCAAACTGCGTGTTAGGAGGTGATCCTTTTGATGATGATGATTGTGATGATGTTCCGGACTCTGACGATCTATGCAATGGCGGAGATGATAACATTGATAATAATGGAGACGGGATTCCGGATTGTGCTAGCTTTCCAGGCGTTGAATACGTAGAAGAATCTTGGATTTGCGGAGATGGGAATGGCACGTTCAAGGTTCTGGTCTGTCATGTCCCCCCTGGCAACCCTCAAAGTGCCCATACATTGTGCTTACCCTTACCGGCCATCTCGACACATATAGATCACCTTGATGGCTATCTCGGGCCATGTAATGTTGTAACTTGTTTAGATGACCTACAAGGTTCTCAGAATCAGGCCAACCGCCGACCAAGGAATGATGCCTCAACGATCCGGAAGACTACAGCCGCAAATATCGTCATGTTCCCCAATCCAGCACAAGACCTAGTCAGATTAAGGCTCCATAATGTTGCAAGCCAAACTCCAGAAGTCATGATATATAATCAATTAGGCCAAATGCTATATCAAAAGCGCACAGATGCTCCAGAGTTAGTCATTCCTTTAAATGATAACAACTTTACAACTGGCGTATATATGGTCAGCATAAATACGAATAACCAAATTATAACGAAACGACTTGCTATTACAAAGTAAACTATGATTAAACCTGTTTGGCTTCTGCCCAGACAATATTCAGATGGAGACAAAAGTGTCCCCCAAAAACACATTGTCAACAAAGCAGACCTTATCAGGTTATTTTTCTATTTGTTCTATAGGTATTATAAAACAAAGTTTGTTCTAAAATGGTTCTCCCCATAAAAGTATGGGAAGAACCATTTTACTATCTATTGATCACATTTTTAAAACGGGGACGTTTCGGTGCTTGATCGCCTAGTTTTTCTTTTTTCATTTTTTCATAATCAGAATAATTCCCTTCGAAGAAGACCACCTCTGCTTCGTCTTCAAAAGACAGAATATGCGTCGCCAAACGATCTATAAACCACCTGTCGTGAGAAATCACTAACACACAACCTGCAAAATTATCCAAGGCATCCTCAAGAGCACGCAAGGTATTGACATCAATATCATTGGTTGGCTCATCCAGCAATAACACATTGCCACCTTCCCGCAAAGTCATCGCCAAATGTAAGCGGTTTCGTTCTCCTCCGGAAAGCACACCCACTTTTTTCTGTTGATCGGAACCCGCAAAGTTAAAGCGACTCAGGTATGCTCGTGCATTTACTGTTGCATTTCCAATTTCCAACAACTCATTTCCACCAGAGATCACTTCATAAACCGTTTTCTCTCCGTCCTTCAATTCTTCATGGCTCTGATCCACATAAGAAAGCTGCACAGTTTCCCCAATTTTAACAGTGCCACTATCGGGTTTTTCCTGCTCCATAATCATTCGAAACAGGGTACTCTTCCCGACACCATTCGGCCCAATAATACCGACAATTGCATTTTTAGGAATATTAAGGTTGAGGTTTTCAAACAATATGCGCTCGTCAAACCCTTTGGTTAACTTTTCCGTTTCAATCACCACATCTCCAAGTCGAGGGCCAGCAGGGATAAAAATCTCCAACTTCGCCTCTTTTGCCTTGCTTTCTTCACTCAGTAATTTATCATAAGCATTCAAACGCGCCTTCCCTTTCGTTTGACGAGCTTTAGGCGCCATTCGGATCCACTCCAACTCTCGTTGCAATGTTTTACGACGTTTGCTTTCTGTTTTTTCTTCCTGCTCAAGACGATTGGATTTTTGTTCCAACCAAGAAGAATAATTTCCCTTCCAAGGAATCCCTTCTCCACGATCCAGTTCCAAAATCCAGCCCGCAACATTATCCAAAAAGTAACGATCGTGGGTTACGGCAATAACGGTTCCTTTAAAATTTTTCAGGTACTGTTCCAACCAATGTACCGACTCTGCATCCAAATGGTTGGTAGGCTCATCCAGCAGTAAAATATCTGGCTCACTGAGCAACAAACGCGCCAAAGCTACCCTTCTTCGCTCTCCTCCCGACAATACTTTTACGGAGGCATCATCAGGCGGACAACGCAGGGCATCCATTGCCGTATTTAGACGATCATCCAATTCCCAAGCATTCATATGATCCAGTTTCTCCATCAGCTCCCCTTGCTTTTCGATCAGCTTGTTCATCTCATCATCGCCCATCGGCTCAGAGAATTTCAGATTTACCGCATCATACTCTTTCATCACATCAACAATCTCCTGAACACCTTCCTCTACCACTTCCCGCACGGTTTTATTTTCATCCATTTGTGGCTCCTGATCCAGCATCCCGATTTTGTAGCTTCCATCAAATTGGATTTTACCTTGATAGTTCGGGTCTTTTCCTGCAATAATTTTCAGCAAGGTGGATTTCCCCGATCCGTTCAAACCCAGCACCCCGATTTTTGCCCCATAGAAAAAGCTTAACCATATATTATTGAGTACTTTTTTGTTTTGTCCTTGGAAGGTTTTGGAAACGCCTTCCATAGAAAAAATGACTTTGTTATCAGACATGATTCTTAATATTTGTTTCCTAAAAATAAGTGCGAAGCTACTTAATTTAGCGCACAATTAGGATAAAAAGGGGTAGAAAATTAATGTCATCGCATTACCAATACCATATACGACTTTTCTTTTATCTATAATTCCTTATCTTTACAGAAAGATTATCAGATCAGACTAAATTATTTTGTTGTCTGCATCAAATGAAAATGTTATGAGTGACATCAAAGAAAATCAGGATAAAAATACCGATTACCTCAGCCTTATGGTAGCAACAAGTATCATTCTTGCTACCGCCATAACAATCTTTATCGGATACAGTTGGTATAAGGATTCTAAAGACTATGAAAAATTAGTGCAAGATTCTTGTAGCCAGGAAGAACTGGATGCCTTTTTGGCAAATCATCCCGAAAGCTGGTATTACATCCATGACCGTTTCCACAGAAATGCAAAAACATTGTTTGAAGACTGGGCAACAACGCAAAGCGTACACACCTGCGAAGCCTATCAAAACTTTCTTGAAAGACATCCCAACTGTGCTTGTGCTGAAAAAGCGAATATTGCCATAGAAAAATTGTGTTTTCCTGATGATGCTGTAGACTCTTCTTCATCCATATTCCATATTGACCTAAACCCCAAATGCGATTCCTTATACACTATAGTGGAAAATGGCACACCACCTTTCAAGTGGTTAATTTTCAATACCGAAACAGGTACTAAAAAATTAAGTGGTAAACTAAAAAAAGCCGGAAGATATAAAATACCCCTAAGCAAGCATTGCCGAGAAGGGGAAGAACATACCTTTGAAATTCGGGATAACGATAACAATATAATCTCAAAAACCTTTAGTGCAACAAACAATGGGTTCACCCTTCGACTCAGAGCCATAGATAACACCTTAACAACTCTTATCACATGTGGAACCGCTCCATATACTTGGAAAATCTCCGATACTAAATCTGGAAAATCAAAATCATCGGGAGACATTCCCTTGGCTGGAGAACATAACATTTCACTAGAAGCCTGTTGCTCAAAATCCAGAGCATATAAATTTGAAATTTGCGACGCTTCGGAACAATGTATTTCCGATACTTGGAGCAATATTGTCCCTTCTGAAATGGTTGTTTCCGTAGCAAGCAAGCCATTAAACATAAAAATTGACCCACTCGAACAAAAAGGAAAATTAGTGCTCGAAATCAAGGGCGGAAGGCCACCATTTAAAATTCAATTTGGCAAGGAAGATCGTCCGGCATTTACCTTAAAAGGCAAACGAAAAAGAAGGTATGTTTTCGACATGAAACCTTACCGAGTATATCCGGGGATTTACAAACTAGAAGTCACTGACAAACGAGGAAATCAGGATAGCGACACCTATCCAGTCGGAGCATGTATCAAAGACCCTTTGGTACAATTAGAGTTCACACCGAAGTGCTGGAAAGAAATGAAAAGGGACTCTGAAAGCAAAAATATTCCTTTCTTCACTTATTATGAAAATCCAAATTCCTTGGCCAGCAGCAACTGGAATTGCACCTTGAGTGATGAAAAGGTTGCCGATTATGCACGCAGGCACTTTTTTTATAACAAAAAAAATACGCAACAGCCAGATGCTTGTGAAGATATTACGATAAAGGGAAGCACACCTGTCATAGAGTTCTTTCTACCGGATGGCAAGAGCATCGAAAAAGTTTACGACTACCACACCCCTTATCAGTTTTTGAAACTTATGGAACGGGTGCAACATCTGACCAAACAGAAATACCTCAACCGTATCCAGCCTGCCGAAGAATTTGTCATAGACATCATCAACCCGCCAAATTTTGACACCCCGGAAGCATACTACCTCTTAAGAACACAGGATGGGCATTATCGTTGGATTAATCAAATTGGCCCCAAAGGCTTCGTCCTTCAGATCGCTTCTTTCGAAGAAGAAAACAAGGCATACTTAACAGCTCGTTGCCTCCAACAAAGTGGTATCGGTAAGGAAATTTACATTCACCCGAGAGGGGAAGATTTCAAGTTCAAGGTTTTGGTCGCGGGCTTTGCGAATAAAAAAGAGCGGGATGATTTCAAGGATTTCTTGCCGGAGAGTAATATTTGTCGGGCGTTTTTGAAGAAGGGGGAAAGGCCGTTTGCGTTTCGGGTGGAGTGATATTATTAACCCTGAGTCTAAAACTTGGGGTACAGTTCGAAGCTGTACCCCAAATTTTTTACTGCGCCGGCGGCACACAAGGCGTCACCACCGCATCAAAATCAGCACCAGACTCCACGCAAAACCCCGCGTTCAACAAAATATAATCCACCGCTTCAAAATCTACGACATTGCCAGCAGGGACAGTGCCATCGGAGGTGATCACATGATTAGACAAGTACATATTGGTTGGAATGATGTTAGAGATAGCAACAACATCATCATTTTGTGGCTCCACTTTATACACAGTGCCGCTTAGATTGAGGGCATATAATTCTCCCGCTTCATCCTCCCCGAAGCCGGCCAGATTAGAAGGGGACGGAGAAATATTAGTATGTCGATGGGTATCCCAGCCGCCATTGCCATCAGGCGCCATAGTCCAGACATTATTGGTGACGTAATCAGCGAAAAAGTAGAAGCCTTGCATGCAGGAATATTTGCTTCCGCGATAAACCAGCCCGCCTGTAACGGAATAGCCACCGGTTGAATTGCGATTGTATTCATAGACTGGGAAAACATAATTACTGATGCTACCGCAACCAGAAGTATTATAGGTATTATTTCCCTCATAGCAACGCCAGCCATAATTTTCTCCACCGGAACTAGATCCGGGTTGAAAATCAATTTCCTCTCTGGCATTTTGGCCAACATCCCCAATCCACAAATCACCCGTCAAACGATCAAAACTGAATCGCCAAGGATTCCGGACACCCACCGCCCAAATTTCATCGAGCACATTAGTATCTCCAACAAATGGATTATCTGGTGGGATTGCATAAGGGTTACCATTATCGACATCTATCCGAAGCATTTTACCCAATAAGGACTGTGTGTTTTGTGAGTAATCATCTGGGTCACCACTAGAACCACCATCTCCCATACCGATGTAGAGATAGCCATCTGGGCCGAAGCGGATGCAACCACCATTATGGTTCCAATAAGGCTGGTTAATGGTCAATAAAACTACTTCTGAACCAGCATCAGCTTGGTTCGGATTATTTGGATCAACCGAAAATCGAGAGATGCGTGTATTCGTACTATTGTTGGTGTAGTTCACATAAAAATAGCCGTTGTTCTTATAATCAGGGTGAAAAGCCAAACCCAACAAGCCTCTTTCATTTGGGCTATCACTTACCCTTGAAGCGATGTTGAGAAAGTCATTAGGCAATACGACACCATTGTCAATAATTTTAATATAGCCGTATCTTTCAACCACGAAGAGGCGATTGGTACTATCTCCGGCATTGGTAATATCTACGGCCTGGGTAAATCCAGTAGCATAAGTATTGAAGGCAAGATCGGGATGTGTGACTTGCGCGTTGGCAAATTGTAAAAATAATGTTATAAAAATAAAAAGAAGTGCACGAAATAATGTAGGCATGGTTTTATGGTTTAGTATGAAATGAAAGAATATACAAATATAGCTTTTTTTCATACAAAAAAGAAAGGGCCTTTGAAAATCTAACTTCCAAACTTGGGGGACAGCTTAAAGCTGCCCCCTAAGTTTATATCCAGATTTTTTCACAACTTAAACCGCATCACTACCTCGCCAGTTTCTTTATCTATCTCGATGCTTTTCTCATTCATTTCTAGTTCCTTGCCCGTTGCCATTTTCATCAAGGAAGACAAGAAACCCATACCTTGTGTCAAGACGGTTTGCATCTGTGCTGCTTTCTCGACAGCCGGATTCGGTTGGCTTTGCTTGGCTGCTTGCTTGAGGGGTGCTTCTTGCTGGCCGTTGCTACTTTCGTCTGGATTTTCCGCTTTGGCAAACTCCGCGATTTCAGCCATTTCGGAGGGGACAGATTCCTGCTCTCCACTCGATTCAGGTGCAAAGTCTTCCTGATCGAATTCCCCGATGACATCCTGAAGTTGGTTGAGAAATTGGGCTCGGCCTTCAGAAGAGAAGTCTACAAAGTCGAGAGTGTTGCTTTCGCTAAGTACGCCTTCAAATAAATTTTGCTTTAGCACCAAACCCGATACAATTCTCATTTCGATGGAATGTCGAGTCACAAAATTCAGTACCGTAAGATTTTTATTTTTTTGCCCCAATCGGTCAATCCGCCCGATACGTTGATTTTTCTTTGCGGGGTTCCAAGGCAATTCAAAGTTGATGAGCGTATCCGCAATTTGCAAGTTCAAGCCGGAACCACCTGCCTCGGAGGAAAGGAATATTTTGCAATCTTTATTGTTGTAAAAAGTTTCTATTAACTTCTTCCTTTTCCTTACGGGAACCTTACCGTTCAATTCCGCATACATGATGTTATTCTTCTGTAACATTTTCCCGATCAATCCATTCATTCTCACCCACTCTGAAAAGATAATAATTTTTCTATCGGTATTGGGCACATCCATTTTATCAATGAGGATATGCTCCAGTTCTACCAACTTTGGAGAAATATTCGTTTCTTGATCTACCAGAAAAGTAGAATCACAAACCATACGCATTTTGGACAGGAGCAACATCAATCGTTGCATATCATAAGGCGTGATGAATTTTTTGGACAAAATTTGTGCAATCCCCTTTGCATAATTAGAGTGATAACCAAATTGTTCGGAACTCATGGATACCGGAATGGTTCTCTGAGTTACATTCGGCAATTCTTTTAAAACATCTTTTTTTTCTCGCCGCAACAAAATAGGTTTCAAGCGCTTTTTGAGGTTGCGGAGATTGTAGTAGCCAACAATTTTATTTTTAATTTTTTCATCAAAGAAACAATGTTGGTAAGAAAATTCCCAGAGCGGAGCCAATAATTCTGGGTCGAGAA
>JAHDGC010000984.1 GCA_020627865.1 Saprospiraceae bacterium
ATATTAGCTGTACTTATGTGGATGAAAAAAATAAAAAAGCTTGGATCGGAACGGCTCAGCAGGGATTATTTTGTTACGATATCAGCGACCAATATCACCCTGTTTTTATAGAAAACTTGCATATGGCAAACTCCAAATTGAAATCGAACCATATCAATAATATTCTCGTGGATCGCTATGGTAGACTCTGGGCTGGGACAAGAAAAGGAGTGCTGATGAGTAATGGAAAGTGGCGGAAGGTTTATGAATCAAATTCCAATATCGTTGCCATTGATGCTATTGGCTTGGATGTTTGGATCATGGCAGAGGATATTTTGTATATGGTGGATGAAAATAATCGCTGGATTGATGGAGACTTTGTAAACTCCCTAGCATCAGGGGAAGTAAAAGATATTGAATTTGACCGCGATGCTCGCCTGTGGATTGCCTCAGAATCTATCACCCGCTACAATGTAGAAGACGATATTGCGAGAACCTTTGATCGTTCCAATGGCTTTACTTCCAAAAAAGTCAACTGTATCAAAATGGATAACAGCCAGGGACTTTGGGTTGGGACGGCGGACAAGGGTCTTTTCCTCATTGAGAAGGCAAAAATCATGACGGTTTCTTGTAAGGTAGAAAAATTGTTGAGTTGTGATGGCAAGGCAAATGATGCTGCCCTTATGGCGATTGTAGAAGGTGGCACACCTCCTTATCGCTATCGCTGGTCTAATAGGAAAACGAGCGAGAGGATTGGGGGACTTGAACCGGGAGTATATACCGTTACGATTACAGATCATGAAGGACAGAAAAAAGAAACCAGTGGCATCATCGAAGATCCGCGTATGAAACTCAAGGCGGAAGCACTTCGTATCGCTTCTTCTAGTAAGGCATCAGATGGCCGTGCTTTTGTGGCTGTTGAAGGCGGAACACCGGATTATAGTTATCGTTGGGATAATGGAGAAACTACCGAAACGGCACGAAATCTTTCGCCTGGTAAACATACTGTTGTGGTTAAGGATAAGGCGGGGTGTGAATCTTCAACATCGGTTGTGGTTGAACACAAGCCCGATCCTAAACCAGAGGAAGTGCCAGCACTTGTTGTTAGCATTAATAAGTCTGGGGAGAACGTTTGCCCCGGAGAAAAGAAGGTCAATTTGTCGGTTACTGTAGAAGGCGGCAAAGCCCCTTTTGCTTATAGATGGAATGACCTCAATTTAAGTGGTGGGAATCCGAAAGCTATAGGGGTTGGTGAGTATACTGTTACAGTTTCGGATGCTAGTGGCCAAACGGCAACGCAAAACATCGAACTCCCCGAACCAAATGCCATCGTTGTTTCCGTCTCGCAAACGAGTCCGGCGACCAGAGCGGGAGCGCGTGATGGCCAAGCAAGGGTAAAGGCTGCCGGAGGGGCGGGTAGTTATGTGTACCTTTGGGACAACAACGAATCCAGATCTAGAGCCGTGAGATTGACTCCTGGGCGGCATAATGTTACCGTTTCAGATGCCAATGGTTGCGAAACAACAGCTTCCATTAGTATTTCTACGAAGAAAATTCCGGAGTTAGATGCCAACAATATAGTTGCAGGGCAAACAATCCGACTTGAGAATTTATATTTTATGGCGGATAGCACAAATATTACCCGAAAGTCTAAGCCAGTGTTAGATGAGGTGTTTGCTTTTCTAGAAGGGAATCCGAGTATTAAAGTAGAGGTTGGTGGACACACGAATAATATACCACCTCATGCATATTGTGATGAATTATCCACAGCAAGGGCGCGTTCCATTGCTGATTATATTATCTCG
Organism: Saprospiraceae bacterium; assembly: GCA_020627865.1. Classification (GTDB taxonomy): domain Bacteria; phylum Bacteroidota; class Bacteroidia; order Chitinophagales; family Saprospiraceae; genus JAHDGC01. Next base: position 1,785 of record JAHDGC010000984.1, read on the forward strand.
AAAGGGATCCCCAAAGATAGAATTACCTTCAAGGGATACGGAAAAAGAAATCCCATCGCATCTAATGATACAGAATTAGGGCGGAAGAAAAACCAGCGCGTAGAAATTAAAATCTTATCTAAGTAGAGGCAAATTGCATTTGTCTATAATTAAAATATTTTTTAA